>DASPIL010000046.1 GCA_035629175.1 Verrucomicrobiia bacterium
TCGCCGCACGTGCTCCAGCGGCAAATCCTCCGCTTCAATCTTCTGCACAACGCCCATCTTGAACGCCTCGCTATACCGAATACCATGATTTTGCCCTGCTCGTTTTGCCATATGAGTGACAACCTATTTCAGGACCGGACCACGTCACCCTCTCCCCCAGCCCCTCCCGCTCCTGTGTCGCGGGCGAGGGGAGGCTTTCCGTTTTTCTCAGTGCGCTTTGCGATCCCGTTCGCCAAACTGCCGCGGCATGACCAAACGATTCTATATCACCACGGCCATTGATTACGTCAATGGCCAGCCGCATCTCGGCCACGCATACGAGAAGGTGATTGCCGATGTGATCGCCCGCGCGCAGCGCAGCCTCGGCGCCGAAGTGTTCTTCCTCACGGGCCTCGATGAACACGGCCAAAAGGTCGAGCAGGCTGCCCTCGCCCAGCAGAAAACGCCGCAAGCCTACTGCGATGAACTTGCCGCCATTTGGAAGACGTTTGCAGGCCGGCTGAACCTCTCGAATAACGACTTCATCCGCACAACGGATCAACGCCATCAGAAAGTCGTCCAGGCATGCCTCGACAAGGTCAACGCGGCAGGACACATCTACAAAACCACTTACAAAGGCTTCTACTCCACCCGGGAGGAAACATTCCTGACGGAAAAGGATCGCCGGCCCGATGGCACCTTCGATCCCGCCTACGGCAATGTCGTGGAATTGCAGGAGGACAATTATTTCTTCCGGCTCAAAGACCAGCAGCAATGGCTGATCGACTACATCGAGCAAAATCCATCCTTCATCTTCCCGAGCTATCGCCGCAACGAGGTCCTGGGGTTTCTGAAAAACAACACGCTCGAGGACCTTTGCATCAGCCGCCCCGTGTCGCGGTTGAATTGGGGCATTCCGCTTCCGTTCGATTCCAACTATGTCACCTACGTCTGGTTTGATGCGCTGGTGAATTACATCAGCGTTCCTGCCGATCATGCCGATCCCGCCATTGCACAGGCGCTTGGCTCCGCAGCGCCACAGCCGGCCCATCCCGCGCAGGCACTCTGGCCCGCTGACATCCATGTGATTGGCAAGGACATCCTGAAATTTCACGCGGTATATTGGCCGATCATGCTGAAGGCCCTTGGGCTGCCATTGCCGCGGAAGCTCGTGGTTCACGGCTGGTGGCAGAAGGACGGCCAGCGCATGAGCAAGAGCACGGGGAACGTCGTGGATCCCGTGGCTGTCATTGACGAGTGGGGCGTTGACGCCTTCCGGTTTTACGCATTGCGCGAACTCGCTGTTGGACCCGACGGCAACTGGACTGATTCCGGATTCAAGGCGCGCTATTCCGCTGAACTCGCAAACGGTTTGGGAAATCTCGTGAATCGTTCGCTTTCGATGCTGAAGAGGTATCGCCAAGGCATGGTCCCTGCCCTTTCCAACGAACTGCAGGGCGATGCGGACAAGGCGGTTTCTGAAACGCGGCGTCAGTTGGAGGAACTTGAGCTCCAGGGCGCGCTGCAAACGATCTGGTCGCTGATCACGCGGGCGAATCAATACGTCGATCAAACCGCGCCGTTCAAGCTTGCAAAGGATCCTGCGCAGGCGGGACGGCTCGACGAGGTGCTGTATAACCTTGCGGAAACGTGCCGCATCCTGGCGCTGCTCCTCTGGCCGTTCATTCCAGACACGGCCACGAAAATTTTTCGTCAGCTGGGCCTCACCGAAGAGCCGCACCAGCTCGCTGCGGCCGCGTGGGGCGGACTTGCCGCGGGTCACGAAATCACTGATCCCGTGCCCTTGTTTCCCCGCAAGGACGTATGAGCGCGGGTTTGGATAGGGTCGATCCCTACCGTGACCCACGCCGAAATGGAAGCCACTGTGTGCGGCGGCGCGCCTGCCCCGCGCCTCTCCAACCATGAACGAAGAGTTTCCCATTCTTATCGCCGAGCAGAACGAGAATGACGTCCTGCTGATGCAGCGGGCGTTTCGCGTTGCTGGTTTCAAGAACCCATTTCACATCAGCCACAGCGGCACGGACGTTGTCGATTACCTCAAAGGCAATCCGCCGTACGCGGACCGCGAGAAGCACAAGTTTCCGCGCCTGCTGATGATGGCGTTGAAAATGCCGGAAATGGATGGGTTCGAGCTGCTCGCGTGGCTTCAGAAGCACAAGGAATGCAACGTAATCCCGCGCATTGTCTTCAGCGCATCGGACCGCGAGGAAGACGTGCTAACCGCGTACCAACTCGGGGCCAATTCTTACATCCTCAAGCCAATCGGCTTCGACGCCATGGTGAAGACGCTGCAGTTGGTGTTTGCCTATTGGGACATGTGCCGCAAACCGAAGCTGCCGCCGAAGTGCTGAACGAGTGCTCGCGCTTTGAAGCCTGCAGGTATTCCTGCTGTGCCAAATCTAGAAGCCGGTACTGCCGGTTTCCCCTCCCACGCCATTGACAATCGTCGTCCGCGCTCCTATTTCGATCCCGTCATCATAACAACAAATCTGATCACCATGAAAACAACTGCGCTCCGATTCGCAATTGCAGCCCTTTCCACAACAGCGGCGTTGAACGCTGCACACGCTCAGGAAACCCGTTTTTACATCCGAGGCGACGTTGGCGGCACGTGGAGCCCCGACGCGGAATTGAAGGAATTCTTTGGCTCAACCGGCGGAGGCCGCAGTGTGGAGTTCGATCCCGGCGCGCGCTTTGGAATCGCTGGCGGATATCAGCTGACAGACTGGTTCGCACCCGAAATTCAAACCGGATTCATGGCTGCCGGAATTCATTCGATCACGGACGCCGACCGCGTTGACGCGGTGTTCTCGCAGGCCCCGCTGCTGGGAAATCTTCGGTTTCAATGGCCGACGCAATGCCGATTCACTCCGTATGCGGGAGGAGGCGCGGGCGTTTCGTTTTCGACGCTCGCGGTCGACGACATCGTCCTCGACGGAACCCGCATTGATGGCAGCGAGGTGGACGCGGTGTTCGCATACCAGGCGTTTGGCGGGATTCGTTACCAGTTGAATGACCGCATGGGTTTGAGTCTTGAGTATCGGTATTTTGCAAGCTGCGCCCCTGAATGGGAGGCCGACAATCTGCCCGGCGAAATTCGATTCGGTGAAATCGAAACTCATTCAGTCAGCATCGCCTTCGACTTCAAATTCTGAGTCCGAACCGCCGTGGTCACCTTCGGCAACCTTGGATCGGGTCGCGGATTAAAATGGAAAATGGACAACAAACAATTGCGGACGATACAGTCCGGGCGATGTCGCTCTCGAACAAGCCGCTCACGATTGCGGGCAAGACCTTCCAGTCGCGCCTGATTCTGGGCACGGGAAAATTTTCGTCGCCTGAAGCCATGCGTGATGCATTGGCCGCCAGCGGTACTGAAATGGTAACCGTGGCCCTGCGCCGCGCTGACCTCAGCGGGAAGAAGGATCCCTTTGCCAACATCCTGGAATTTGTTGACCCTAAGAAGTACCTGCTCCTGCCGAACACCAGCGGCGCCATGAATGCCGAGGAGGCGGTGCGTCTCGCGCGGCTGGCCGCCGCCGCAGGCCTTCCTAAATGGGTGAAGCTCGAGATCCACCCCGACCCGCGCTACCTGCTGCCCGATCCAATCGAAACCTTGAAGGCGGCTGAGATTCTTGTGAGGGAAGGATTCACGGTGCTGCCGTACATCAACGCGGATCCCGTGCTGGCGAAGCGGCTTCAGGATGTGGGCACCGCGACCGTGATGCCGCTCGGTTCGCCCATCGGTTCGAATCGCGGCATTCAGACCCGCGACCAGATTCGAATCATTCTGGAGCAGGCGACGGTTCCAGTGGTGGTCGATGCAGGGATTGGCGCGCCGAGCCATGCCGCCGAGGCATTGGAGATGGGCGCGGACGCCGTGTTGGTGAATACCGCGATTGCGGTCGCTGCGGATCCCAACCGAATGGCGGTCGCGTTCCGAATGGCTGTTGAAGCAGGGCGCGCCGCCTACGAATCGGGCCTCGCCGCGACGCAGGAAACCGCCAGTGCCACCAGCCCCCTCACGGCATTCCTGGACTGATCGCGCATGCAACGTAATTCCCTTTCGCCTCGCCGCGTGCGCCAGATCCTGGAGCAGGCAAGCAGCACGCGCGTGCTCGTCATCGGCGACCTGATGCTCGATCACTTCATCTGGGGCAGCGTCGCCCGCATCTCGCCGGAAGCGCCCGTTCCCGTGGTTGAATTCGAGCGAGAGAGCTTCATGCCCGGCGGCGCCGCCAATGTCGCGCGCAACCTGACCGCGTTGAACGTGGCCGCAGAACTGTTCGGCAGAGTCGGCAACGACGAAGCGGCGGGGCATCTGAAGCGGCTTCTCGTTGAACAAAGGATCGGGTGCAGTGGAATCGTGAGTCGCCGCTCCCGTCCCACCAGCCTCAAAACGCGCATCGTTGCGCACAAGCAACAGGTCGTCCGCATCGATCGTGAAAGCCGTGATGGCCTGGAGGAGGGACAACGGAAACAGCTCCTGGCGCGGGTCCAGTCCGAGTTGCGTCGCGCGGACGCTGTCATTGTCGGCGATTACGGAAAGGGCGTAGTGAGCCAGGCGTTGTTGGACGAGGTGAAAAAGCTCTGCCGCAGCCATGGAGCCTGGTTGAGTCTCGATCCAAAACCCGTTCACCTGTTGAATTTGAACGGCCTTTCCCTGATCACGCCGAATCGGAAGGAAACGTTCGAACTCGCGAATCTTCCAGACGAAACGCGCGCGGCGGATCCGCTGGCCGACAAGAATTTGCTGCGGGCGGCCGATTGCCTGCTGCGCGAACTGCGGCCTGTCGTGCTGCTGATCACGCTCGGCGAACTCGGCATGCTCATGTGCCAGCGCGATCACCCGCCGGTGCATATTCCGACCGTCGCGCAGGAGGTCTTCGACGTGTCCGGCGCGGGCGATACCGTGATCGCGACGTTTACCCTGGCAATCGCCGCAGGAGCTTCGCCGCTCGAAGCCGCCATCCTCGCGAACCATGCGGCGGGAATTGTGGTTGGGAAAATTGGCACTGCGACGGCCGCCGTCGATGAACTCGTTGCCAGCTTTCGAAGAGCATGAACACCGCGAAGATGACATGGGAATCGATTCACGCAATGAAGCCGCGTGGACGGCGGATTGCCGCGCTCACGGCGTACGATTTTCCAATGACGCGATTGCTCGATGAAGCCGGGATCCCGCTTCTCCTTGTCGGTGATTCGCTTGGCATGGTGGTTCTCGGTTATCCCGACACGACGCATGTCACGATGGATGAAATGCTGCATCACACCCGCGCCGCCGCCCGCGCGAAACCTTCCGCGCTGCTCGGCTCCGACCTTCCCTATCGCAGCTACGACACGCCCGAACAGGCTGTCGCCAATGCCCGGGCACTGGTTGCTGCGGGCGCCGAATATGTGAAAGCCGAAGGGGGCCGCGAAATCCTGCCGCAGGTCCTCGCCATCCGTGCCGCAGGCATCCCGTTTGTTGGCCATATTGGAATGCTGCCACAGCATGTCGTCGAGGAGGGAGGCAAGTATCGGATCAAGGGGCGCGATGATGCGGGGCGCTTGAAACTGCTCGACGACGCGGCAGCGCTGGCTGAAGCGGGAGCGTTTGCGGTGGTGCTGGAACTTGTCACGCCGCCTGTCGCCTGGGAAGTGACGGAACGTTTCCCATTCGCAACGATCGGCATCGGGTCGGGGCCCGATTGCGATGGACAAATCCTCGTGACACACGATCTCATCGGCGCATTTCCATGGTTCACGCCAAAGTTCGTCACGCCCGCTGTGCGTACAGGGAACGATATTCGCGCCGCTGTTCAAAACTGGCGGACGAACCTGGAAGCTCCCCGAAACGTTGCATGAAAGCGAAACGACTGACACACATTGACCGAAGCGGGGATGCGATGATGGTCGACGTTTCCAGCAAACCTGTGATGACGCGCGAAGCCGTGGCGCGCGGGGAAATTCGATTGCAGAAGTCGACGATTGCGTTGATCGATTCTCAAGTCATGGCCAAGGGCAACGTGCTCGCGGCGGCAAGACTGGCTGGCATTCTCGCCGCCAAGAAAACCGGCGAACTCATCCCGCTCTGCCATCCTCTCCCCCTCACCCATTGCGAGGTGAATTTTGAGATTCCAAAAAGCAAGGATCGCATCGTGATCTCGGCATCCGCAAAGATTGCGGCGCAAACAGGAATTGAAATGGAAGCATTGACCGCAGTCAGCGTCGCCGCCCTGACGATTTACGACATGTGCAAGGCGGTGGACAAGCAGATGCGCATCTCGGACATCCATCTCGTTTCCAAAACCAAGAAATGAAACTCGCAACAGGCATCATCACCATTTCCGATCGCGCCTCCAAGGGTCTGTACGACGATCTTGGCGGGCCGGCGGTGAAACAAGCTGCGGAAGGCCATGGCTGGGATGTCCTGGCGGAAACGCTTGTTGCCGATGAAAAAAGCGAGATCCAGCGCGCGATTCGCAAACAGATTGCGCAAGGCTGCCAATTGATACTGACCACTGGCGGCACGGGTGTTGCCTTGCGGGACGTGACGCCCGAAGCGGTGCGTGAGATCGCCGTGCGTGAACTTCCAGGGTTCGGCGAAGTCATGCGGATGGAATCGTTGAAGATCACAAAGAACGCGATCCTGTCCCGCGCCCTTGCTGCCGTGGTCGACAAGGCGCTTGTCATCTGCCTGCCGGGAAAGCCGAGCGGGGCCGTCGAATGCCTGGGGTTTGTGGCGGGCGCGATTCCTCATTGCGTGGAAGTGCTGCAGGAAGTGCCGACCAGCTGCTGAAAGGTTCCGATGGATCTCGAGTCGCTCATCGCTTCGGCACAACAACAGGGCGCGAGCGATCTCCATCTCGAAGCGGGTTTTCCACCCGCGCTCCGCATTCGCGGGTCGCTTCGAACAGCCGGCGAGCCCATCCCCGGGGCAACCCTGCTCGCGTTCGCAAGGGCCTTGATCGGCGATGCCAACTGGCCTGGATTTCTGCAACGCCGTTCCGCTGATTTTTCACGGAGCATTTCGGGCGCGCGCTGCCGCATCCATGTGCTTCAATCCGCCCGCGGCATCGGCTTTGCGATCCGGCTTCTGTCCGCCGCGCAAGTCACGGTTGAGCAGCTGAACCTGCATCCCGACCTGAAAAAACTCACGACGCATCAACATGGCCTCATCCTCATCAGCGGACCGACAGGTTCTGGAAAATCGTCGACCCTCGCGGCGTTGATCCAGGAAATCAACCTGCGCGACACTCGGCACATCGTCACCATTGAAAGTCCCGTGGAATATCATTTCCGTCCGCGCAAAGCCTACATCCGGCAGCGGGAAGTTGGCCGTGACACGCCGAGCTTCGAACAGGGTTTGCTCGATGCGTTGCGGCAGGATCCTGATGTTGTGATGGTTGGTGAAATGCGGGATCCGGAAACCATGCGCCTGACATTGAGCGCCTCGGAAACGGGGCACCTGGTTCTTGCGACCGTGCATTCCTCCACGTGCGCGGAGGCGCTGCAGCGTGTGGCAGGAGCCTTTCCCGCCGAGATCCAGAACGCCGTGTGCGCTCAGCTCGCAGATTGTCTCGTCGCGGTGGTTTCGCAGCGGCTGCATTTCCGTTCCGACATCCACCTGCGCGTCCCCGAATGCGAGGTCCTGATCGCAACGCACGCTGTGAGGAATTTCATCCGCAATCGCGAGTTTTTCAAAATCATCTCCGCGATCGAAACAGGCGCAGACCACGGGATGTGGTCGTTCCAGCGTTACCGACAATGGCTGGACCAGCGCAAACAATGGCATCGCGGCGAAGTCTCTGAAGCGCCAGAAGCTGACATGCCGGACGTTGCACCGGTTTTAGAATCCGCCTCCGCACCTGCGTCGTTGCCCCCGCCTTCGCCGAAGGTTGTGGAACCTGGCGCCACCCGGATCGAACCGGCGCGAGGAGGCCGAATTGAAATTGAACCCGAAGAAGGCGGGTTGGAGCGAATCCTCAAAAAACTGGAATGATCATTCTGAAAACGTGGTCAGCAGTCATCCTTGCTGCCTTTCTCATTTGCGGCTCGTCAATCCTCTCGGGGTGCATGTCCAAATCGGCAGCGCAAGCCCATGCGCGCGCCGCCTACCTTGCGGGACAGCGGGATGCCATCGCGCAATTGAACCAGCAACAGCCTTCCGACACCACACAATCCGTGGTGCCGAATCTTCCCTCGAATGTCACATTCATAGGCCCCGTGGAGCATCCGGTGGTCGCGTGGCGCACAGGCCTGACGCTCGCGCAGGCAATCCTCGGCGCGGTCTACCAGTCGGATCTTGATCCCGTCATGATCCTGATTCGGCGCAGCAATGAAGAGATTCGAATTGAACCCTCACGCCTTCTCAACGGCACCGATATCCCGCTGCGTCCCGGCGACATTGTTTTCATTCAGATGCCCGCCGAATGATCATGCCAGCCGAACTGCAGCAGGCCGATCGCACCTCCGTGCGGTTCCGCGAACGCAAGCTGATCTCTTTTTCCGGCTGCGATTACTTCCGTCTCGCAAGCCATCCCTCTGTCTTGACTGCGGCGGGCAACGCGATCGGCGAGATCGGGCTGAACGTCGCCGCCTCGCGGCGCACCACGGGGGACCATCGGGTCTACCGTCAACTGGAGTCGGAGCTTGCGGACTTCTTTCACGCGCCCAACGCGCGGCTCGTCGCCACTGGATACGCCGCGCCACAGGTCGTGGCACAGGCCTGGGCTGGAAGATTCTCCCACGTGTTGATCGATGAACGGGCACACGTTGCCCTGCAGGATGCATCGCGGTTCTTCGATTGTCCCATCCTGCGCTTTCGGCATCGCGATCCCGATGCCCTTGCGCAAGCATTGAAACGGATCGGTCCGACAATGCGCCCCGTGGTGTTGACCGACGGACTCTTCGCCTTTGACGGAACGATCGCGCCGCTGCGCCGCTACAGGAGTTTGCTTCCTCGCGATTCGTGGATCGTTGTGGATGACGCTCACGGTGCAGGCGTGCTGGGCGCCACTGGAAAAGGGTCACTCGAGGCGGAGAGAGTTCCACGCACAGCCATTGTTCAATGTGTGACGTTGAGCAAGGCGTTCGGCGTTTACGGCGGGGCAGTGATCGGCTCCAAGGAACTCTGCAGCCAGATATTGCAGGCAAGCGCGCTCTTTGCGGGATCGACCCCGATGCCATTGCCGCTCGCCCAGGCAGCCAGGGTTGCAATTCGACTCCTTCGTGCGCCGGCATTGCGGCGGCGGCTGCAACAAAACGTCGCCTCGGTAAAACAGCCTTTGCGCCAGGCTGGCTTCGACATTCCGGATACGCCTGCGCCAATCATCCCAGTCGTCGTCTCTAAGCGTAACCAGGCGGCATCCTTGAAACGCGGGTTGCTTGCCGCGGGAATCTATCCACCTTTTCTGAAATATCCGGGCGCTCCGCCCGAGGGGTATTTTCGTTTCGTGCTGTCGAGCGAACATTCGCAGGCGCAACTGCAAACATTGGTTCAAACCCTAACGCGCTGGAATGCGAATCGCCGGCGAAGCAACAAACCCGGCTCAAGCTTGCGTGCATAAAGCATTGCGTTCTCCGCGCCTGTATTGGGTCGGCGACAAACCGACGGTTTGCCGGAATTGCCGCGTGAAGGCGCTTTGATCCGAATAACCGCAGTCGAGCGCGATTTCGGCAATGGTCCGGTCACTCGCGCGCAGCAGCCGCACCGCCTGTTCCATCCGTGTCTTCTGCAGCAGCTGGCCTGCGGTGAGTTGAAAAATGCGACGCACCCGCTGTTCGAATTGGTATTCCGACAGCCCCGCGTGCGCGGCCAGTTCACGCACCCGCAGGGGTTCGTGGTAGCGCGATTGAATGCGCTGCACCGCGCGCGCGACTTGCGCATAGTCGCCGCCCTTCTCCTGCCCCGCCGGCAAGTCTCTGGAGATGCCAACGAGCCCGATCACTTCACCCGCCCGGTTGCGCAGCGGCAGCTTGTTGGTCACGCACCACCCGCGCCCGCCGGAGTGATAAAAGTGCAGCTCCAGCTGATCTCGAATCGCTTCGCCGCTGCGCAGCACGCGTTCGTCCTGGGCGCGATACGTCTGGCCGAGGGCCGACGGAAAAACTTCGTCCGCACGGCGGCCGAGCACCTCCTCCTTGCGTTGCAGGCCGCAGCGTTCCACCAGCGCCTGGTTCACGACGACATACTCGTAACGGCTGTTCTTCACAAAGAACACGAGGTCTGCAAGGCAATCGAACAGCGCCTCCCCGACCAGCGGCTCCGCAAGCTGGGAGAGCAGTTCATGCCGCAATTTGGACGGGTCCTTCGCCATGTTGTGCCGAAATCCTAGTGACTGCTCGCCTAATCAACAAGACGCCGCTTCGAACTGGAATATGATCCCGCATCACCATGCATCCTAACGTGCAGAAACTGCAGGTCATTGATTCGCATACTGCCGGCGAACCAACACGCATCGTCGTCAGCGGCGGTCCCAATCTGGGACGCGGATCCATGGCGCAACGCCGCGATCGGTTTCAATCCGCCTTTGACCAATTCCGATCCGCGGTCGTCAACGAGCCGCGCGGATCCGATGTCGTGGTCGGCGGAATCCTGGTTGAACCCGAAGATTCCTCGTGCGTGACGGGAATCATCTTCTTCAACAACGTCGGCTATCTCGGAATGTGCGGCCATGGCACGATCGGATTGGTCGTCACTCTCGCCCACCTCGGCCGCATTCAAACTGGCGAACATCGCATCGAGACGCCCGTTGGAATTGTGTCGGCAACCCTGCATCCCAATGGCGAGGTTTCTGTCGCAAATGTTCCCAGCTGGCGGGCGCACAAGGGCGTGGTTGTCGAAGTCCCCGGAATCGGACCTGTGCAGGGCGATGTCGCTTGGGGCGGCAACTGGTTCTTCCTCATCCAGAATCATGGACAGGTTTTGCAGCTTGATCGTGTTGATGCCATGACGGACTACTGCTGGCGCGTGCGGCAGGCAGTCAACACACAGGGTTTTCCCGAAGTGGACCATGTCGAATTGTTCGGCCCGCCGCAGCGAGCGCTTGCGCAATCGCGGAACTTCGTGCAGTGCCCCGGCAAAGCCTACGATCGTTCGCCCTGTGGAACGGGAACGAGTGCCAAGCTCGCATGCCTTGCCGCGGACGGAAAGCTGGGCGAGAACGAACCGTGGATTCAGGAAAGCATCATTGGCAGCACCTTCACGGGGCGTTACACCTGGCTCGATCGCGATGCCGGGAAAGTGGCGCCCGTCATTACTGGCACCGCACACGTGAACGCGGAAATCACCCAAATCCTCGACGAGCGCGACCCGTTCTGCTGGGGCATCCGATAACTCCAATTCCCCCGCGCGTTGGAGCATTCATGAGCTGGGATGTGATCATCGTAGGCGCTGGCATCGTGGGAGCCGCGTGCGCATCGGAATGCGCCAGGAACGGCCTCAAGGTGCTGGTGCTCGACCGCGGCCCTGTTGGCGGCGGAACCACTGCCGCGGGGATGGGGCACATCGTCGTCATGGACGATTCCGAACCGCAATTCGCGCTCACGCACTATTCCCGCCAGCTCTGGCTGGCGCTGCGTCCCACGCTCCCCGCCACTGTTGAATACGAGGCGTGCGGAACGTTGTGGGTTGCAGCCGACGACGAGGAAATGGCGGAGGTTCGCCGGAAGGAACGTTTCTACACTGAGCGAGCCGTGCAGGTGGAGGTTCTCGACAGCGCCTCCATTCAAGCGGCCGAACCCAATTTGCGCGCCGGCCTTGCTGGGGGATTGCGCGTGGTGAACGACGGAGTGATTTATCCGCCCGTGGCCGCAGGCCACCTGCTAGACCTCGCAAAACGTGACGGTGCAGAGGTCAGGCTCGGCACAACCGTGCATGCGCTTCTGCAGAACGGCGGGGTCAAGTTGTCCGACGGGTCCGAGCTCTCGGCCGATCGCAGCGTGAGTGCCACGGGCCCATGGTCCCCTGCCCTCACGCCAGGATTACCCGTTCGCAAACGCAAGGGCCACCTGCTGATCACGGATCGTTACCCGGGCTTTGTGCATCACCAAATCGTGGAACTCGGATATCTGAAGAGCGCACATTCCATGGGCAAGGATTCCGTTGCATTCAACATTCAACCGCGGCAAACGGGCCAGATGCTGATCGGATCTTCACGACAGTTCGACGATGACAGCGCCTCCGTGAACAGCGGAATCCTCAATCGCATGCTGAGCCGCGCCATTGAATATCTGCCAGCACTCCGGAAATTGTCATCGATACGCGTTTGGACCGGGCATCGCGCCGCCACTCCTGACAAGCTCCCAATCATCGGGCCCAGCATTGTGAGCGATCGCATCTGGCTCGCGACGGGACATGAAGGCCTGGGGATCACGACGTCGCTCGGAACAGGCCGGCTGCTTGCGGATCAGTTGCTTGGCAGAAAGACTGCAATCCCCGCGGAACCCTATCTGCCGTCGCGCTTTTCCAACGCTGGAGGTGCGAATGAATGAACGCGTCAACCTGCGGATCAATGGCGTTTCGATCAATGTGCCGAAGGAAACTGTGCTCGCTGCAGCCATTGCGATTGCGCGGGTGCCGCATTTCCGCAAGTCGATTTCCGGCCAGCCTCGCGCGCCCTTGTGCGGCATGGGCATTTGCATGGAATGCCGTGTCACGATCAACGGCCAGCCGCATTGCCGAAGCTGCCAGGTGACTTGCGCGGAAGGCATGGATGTGAGGACCGGCCTGTGATGCGCGAGTTCGACATCGTTGTGATTGGCGCCGGGCCCGCGGGGTTGGCAGCAGCCTCCGTGGCGGCAGAGTCGGGCAGCGCGGTTGCGCTTGTCGACGACACGCCATGGCTCGGCGGCCAGATTTGGCGCGGTGAACATACCCGGAAATCTGTGCCTCTGGCGCGGCGCTGGGTTGAACGATTTCGCCAGAGCGGCGCCACTCTGCTCGATCAGGCGAGCGTTGTCGCCGCACCTGGTCCAGGCGTGCTGCAGGCAGAGCGTCCCCAGGGCACCGTTGCCGTACGCTGGAAGAAACTCATCCTTGCAACGGGCGCGCGTGAATTGTTCCTTCCGTTTCCCGGCTGGACCCTGCCTGGTGTCTTCGGTCCCGGTGGACTGCAGGCGCTCGTCAAGAACGGCTGGCCGATTGCGGAAAAACGGGTCGTGATCGCCGGCAGCGGGCCATTGTTGCTTGCCGTTGCGGATGGTTTGAAGAAGGCGGGCGCGCGCATTCCGATCGTTGCCGAACAGGCGCCGATGTCCAACGTGCTCGGCTTCGCCAGCGAACTGGTCAAGCATCCGTCCAAACTGCTTCAGGGCGCGGGAATTCGTTCGCGCACAATAGACGTCCCCTACCGTTTCAACACCTGGGTGACAAAAGCCGAAGGCACCGCGGCTGTTGAAAGCGTCACCCTCACGGATGGACGACGCACCTGGACAGAGGCATGCGATGCGCTGGCGTGTGCCTTTGGGCTGGTGCCGAACCTTGAGCTGCCGGTTCTCGTTGGATGTGAACTCGAAGGCGGCTTCGTGCGGGTCAATGAATTCCAGCAAACCAGCATTCCCTCGATCTATTGCGCTGGCGAAATCACGGGGATCGCGGGCGCTGATGCTGCCTTGATTTCCGGCCAGATTGCAGGGCACGCCGCGGCAGGCCGCGAGTCGCAAGCGGCAAGGCTTGCGCGGGAGCAACCACGTTGGCGCGCGTTCCAGCGGGCGCTGGAAAAGGCATTTGCGCTGCGCGCCGAGGTCACGCAGCTCGCCGCGGATGACACTCTCCTGTGCCGCTGCGAAGACGTCGCAATCGGCCGTGCGCGGCAGTTCAAGAGCTGGCGCGACGCCAAATTGCAGACGCGTTGCGGCATGGGCGCCTGCCAGGGACGCATCTGTGGCACAGCAGCGAAATACGTGCTCGGATGGCAGGCGGATTCCGTTCGCCCGCCAGTGCTTCCCGCGCGCGTCGAATCTTTAATCGAAAACCAAATATGAAAATGAAATGGCAAGGTGTTATCCCGGCAATGACCACGGCGTTCCAGCCGGACTACAGTGTGGATCACGCATTCATAGCGCGACACGCAAGCTGGCTTGTCGAGAATGGCTGCACGGGAATTGTCGCGCTCGGATCACTTGGCGAAAGCGCGACGCTCAGCTTTCAGGAAAAAGCCGACATCCTGAAGACTTGCGCGCGCGCTCTGAACGGCAAGGCGCCTGTTGTGGCAGGCATCGCATCATTGAGCACGCTGGAAGCCGTCGAGCTCGCCAAAGCCGCTGAACAGGCCGGATGCTCGGGTTTGATGGTATTGCCGCCCTACGTGTACACCAGTGACTGGCGCGAGATGAAGGCGCACCTGCAAGCGGTAATCCGTGCGACGAATCTTTCCTGCATGCTCTACAACAATCCCGTGTCTTACAAAACCGACTTTCTCCCGGAACAGATCCAGGAACTGAGCCAGGAACATGCAAATCTGGAGGCCGTGAAGGAATCGAGCGCGGATGTTCGTCGTGTCACAGCCGTGAAGGCTCTTTGCGGCGATCGCCTGAAAATCTTTGTCGGCGTCGACGACCTCATCGTGGAAGGCGTTCTCGCAGGCGCCGCCGGCTGGATCGCAGGACTCGTCAACGCCTTTCCACGTGAATCGGTGCGCCTGTATGAAATGGCCTTGAATGGAGAGGCTGGGCGCGCCGCGGAATTGTATCGATGGTTCCTGCCGTTGCTGCGCATGGATACAGTCCCGAAGTTCGTGCAGTTGATCAAACTGGTGCAGCAGGAAGTCGGGATGGGGAACGAACGCGTGCGGGGTCCGCGACTCATCATGGCAGGCGCAGAACGCGAGGCTGCGTTGAAAACCCTGAAAGTTGCATTGGACAACCGTCCCGTAATCTGAAGGCTGGTGTGCAACGCACCCGATTTGAATTCAGCCAAAGCAGCAGCAGACTGTGATATGAAACTGGAAGGACTCTCGATTCTGGGAAATGGCCGCGCGACAGCGACGGGAACAGCAACGCCTGCAGTCAACGCCGCCACGGGCGCCAGGCTTGACCCCGGTTATCACTGGGCCAGTCGCCACGACGTGGATCGCGCGGCCGAGCTTGCCGATTCTGCATTCGCGCAGTTCGCACAGTGGCCTGCCAAGGGGCGCGCAGCCCTCCTGCGGCGGATCGCGGAGTTGATCGAATCGAACGCGGCGGCGATCCAGGAACGCGCGCATCTGGAAACCGCCCTTCCGTTGGGCCGGCTCCAGGGCGAAACCGCCCGCACCTGCGGCCAGCTGCGGCTTTTCGCCACCCTGATCGAAGACGGCTGGTGGATGAACGTGCGGATCGATCACGCCGATCCCAATCGCAAACCCGTGCCGAAACCTGACTTGCGATCCATGTTCACTCCGCTCGGGCCCGTGGTGGTGTTCAGTTCGAGCAATTTCCCGCTGGCTTTTTCCGTGGCTGGCGGCGACACCGCTTCGGCTCTTGCCGCAGGTTGTCCCGTCATCGTGAAGCCGCACCACGGACACCTTGGCACGTCGGAAATGGTGGGACTGCTCGTGCAGCAGGCGGCGCGGGAAATCGGCGCTCCTGACGGAACGTTTTCCATGCTGTTCGGCCCAGGGCGCGAGGTCGGCGTTGCGCTTGTGAAACATCCGCTCATCAAGGCCGTCGGTTTCACTGGCTCGCGATCCGGCGGCCGCGCGCTCATGGATGCCGCCGCTGCGCGACCCGAGCCCATCCCGGTCTACGCTGAAATGGGAAGCATCAATCCCGTGTTCGTGCTGCCTGAACGGCTCAGCCAAAAAGCGGAGGAATTGGCGGCCGGGTTGCACGCTTCTGTCACCCTGGGTGTCGGCCAGTTCTGCACCAATCCCGGCCTCGTGTTTGTTCCGCGCGGTTCCGGATCCGATGTCCTGGCCCGGAAGTTATCGGAACTGATCCGCAGCACGCCGCCAGCCTCCATGCTGACCACCGATCTCTGCAAGGCATATCAAAAGGGCGTGGGCACCTTCTCGCAGGCAACCGGCGTGCGCGTGCTGGCGCAAGCTGCTGCAGGCACTGGCGAAAATCCACAGGCGGGCGCAGCGTTGTTTGCCACCGATGCTTCCAACTTCCTGAAGCATCCGTCGCTGATGGATGAAGTCTTTGGTCCATCGACACTTCTCGTTGAATGCGATTCGGCCGATCAAATGTTGAAGGGCGCGCAGATATTGGAAGGCCAGCTGACGGCCACCTTTCATGGGACCGAAGCGGATCTGGCCAATCACCGCCAGCTGATCCAGGCAGCCGTCGCCAAGGCGGGACGGATCGTCTGCAACGGATTTCCCACGGGCGTTGAGGTGTGCCATGCGATGACCCACGGCGGACCGTATCCCGCCTGTTCCGACCCGCGCACGACATCGGTGGGTTCGCGCGCGATCGAACGCTTCGTTCGCCCGGTTTCGTTCCAGGGCTTCCCCGATGCCGCGCTTCCCGATGAATTGAAGGAAGGAAATCCGTTGAACGTGTGGCGCCTCGTGGATGGCCAGTGGCAGCAAGGTTGATCGAACGGTTCCGCGTCGTTCGCGATCTTCCAAGATTTCAAGGTTGCGCTTTGAACTTCGAACTTTGAACTTTGGCGCGCAACTTATGCGTCACGAACCGATTTCTCCGCAACTGTTCATTGGCAACCGGGGTCGCCTGAAACCGCTCCTGCCGCCCATGGCACTCGCGATCGTCAATGCCAACGACGTCTGCCCGACCAATGCGGATGGAACGCTGGCGATGGTCCCCAACTCCGATCTCTTTTACCTCACAGGCGTGGAACAGGAGCAAACCATTCTCCTGCTCTTTCCGGATGCCGACGACGAAAAGCAGCGCGAAATTCTGTTCCTCCGCGAACCGAGTTCCGAGAATCAACTCTGGGAAGGGCACAAGCTGACAAAGGACGAAGCACGAGCCGTCACAGGGATTAAAACCATTCATTGGCTCAGTGAATTCCCACGCCAGTTGCATCGGCTCATGTGCGAGGCCCAGTCGGTTTTCCTCAACAGCAACGAGCACAAGCGCGCCGTGGTTGAAGTGCAAACCCGCGAAGCGCGGTTCATCGCCGACACGATGCGGCAATATCCATTGCACCGTTATGAACGCCTTGCGCCCCTGCTCCATCGCTTGCGCGCGGTGAAATCCGGGATCGAGATCGATCTCCTTCGCACGGCCTGTGACATCACGGGCAAGGCCTTTGCGCGCGTGGCGCGCTTCACCAAACCCGGCATTTCGGAATCCGACATCGAGGCTGAGTTCGCGCACGAGTTCATTCGGGGAAGGGCGCGTTTCTCCTATCTGCCAATCATTGCAAGCGGACGAAACGCCTGCTGCCTGCACTACATCGCCAATGACCAGGAGTGCCGCGATGGCGATATGCTCCTGCTTGACGTCGCCGCCTGTTATGCCAATTACAACGCAGATCTGACGCGCACGATCCCGGTGAATGGAAAATTTACGCGCCGCCAGCGCGCGGTTTACGATGCGGTCCTGCGTGTTCTGCGGCAGTCCATTGCAAACCTTCAACCCGGAAAGCACATCAAGGAGTGGCAAAAGGAAGGCGAGCAACTGCTCGAGAAGGAACTCGTTGATCTCGGACTGCTCACCCTGCGCGAAGTGAAACGACAAAATCCGGACTCGCCCGCGTTGAAAAAATATTTCATGCACGGCCTTGGCCACCCTCTCGGTCTCGACGTTCATGACGTTGGCATCACGACAGAGCCGATGCAGGAAGGCTGGGTAATGACCGTCGAGCCCGGCATCTACATCCCTGAGGAAAACCTTGCCGTGCGACTTGAGAACGACGTGGTCGTGACGCGGAACGGTCCCGTCGACTTGATGGCGGAGATTCCTGTTGAAGCGGACGAAATCGAAGCCCTGATGGCGCGGGGATCGCGCGCGTCGCGAACGGCCCGCAGGCGTCGGTAGCGACCTTGCGCTCGCGCCGCGCATCAGCCCGGACGAACCTTTTTGAGCCCATCGTGCAGTCCTCCCGCCGTCGCACTGATTGCCGAGAGGAGGCAACCACGAATCACTCGAACCACACGAAACGCAGCAAGCTCCTGAATTCAGCGTCTCGAGCAGTCAAAACGCTGTGTCTTTCGTGGTTATACCGACTGTCCGTGGTCAACCAAATAGCCTCACGCGAAGGCCGCGACGAAGAGAAGAGGAAGATCGTAGGGGAGGTTTCTCCCGACGAGTCGGGACTGTGTCGCCGACTTCCATGTCGGCAGGCGTCACAGGCGAGCCAGATTTGGACCCCAGTGAGCTCTGCCCTACCTGCATGGTGGGTTGAAGAATCCGTGTGTACCCGTTGTCCATCCGTGGTTAGATTTGAATCTTAAAGGCAGTGCCCTCTGTTCGTGTGCTTAGTGTGATTCGTGGTTAAAAAATCCCTCTGTCCGCCTTGGCTTCAGTTCGGGCAAATTAGCGTAATTCGCTCTTCCCGTATTGTTTGCGCTCTGCCGTGCTGCATGATTCGTGGTTGCCCAGCCTTTCGGCATCGAATGGACTTGTGCGAGGATGGAGGAACATTGAGACTCATTCGCGTTCAGGCACATGGCAAAGGATACCAACGGTTCTACGCTGCTGCGATGGCTGCAGATCATCACCATCGGGCGCAACCCGGCATTTACGCTCGTCCGCATCCTCTTTCTCGTGGCCGGCGTCTGGCTGGTTTACAAGTTCGTTGCCGTCCCGATCAAGGTTCAGGGTCCGAGCATGCTGCCCACCTACGCGGACAATGGGGTCAACTTCGTGAACCGCCTCGCGTATCGCTGGCACGACCCGCGCCGATACGACGTGGTTGCCATTGCACACTCGGGCGAACACCGCCTGCTGATGAAACGCGTCCTCGCCCTGCCCGGCGAGACCATTGAGTTCCGCAATGGGAAGGTATTCATCAATGACGAACTTTTGCCGGAACCTTATCTCACTCCCGGGTTTCCAACCTCCTGGACCATTGCGCCGCAGACCGTGGCGCCCGGTCACTATTATGTTGTGGGCGATAACCGGACGATGCCCGAGGAATTGCACGTCAAAGGCCAGGCGCAGCGGCGCAGAATCATTGGCAAGGTCCTTTTATGGAAAAATCTATTCGTATCATCACGATCGCGGTCGTAGTCGCCGTGGGCATACTGGCGTGGCGCTACTTCTTCCCCAGCCCCGAACGTGTGATCAAGTCAAACCTCGCCGACCTCGCTGAAACGGTGTCGTTCGAGGGTGATGAGGGAAACATCAGCCGCGCTTTGTCCGTCGACAGCGTCGGGGGTTACTTCACCCAGGACGTCGAACTTGAAATCGATGTGCGCGGCTACATCGGGCGGCAATCAATCAACAGCCGCACGGAAATCCGCCAGGGGTTGCTCGCCGCCCATGCCAATTTAAAGAATCTTCGCATTGAGTTCCTGGACATCCACGTGGAGCTGCAACCCGATGGCGAAACCGCCGTGGCGAACCTGACCGTCGATGCCTTCATCAACGGGGAGCGGGCCATGTTGCAGGAGGTGAACTTCACGTTCAAGAAGGTTGAGGGCAAGTGGCTGATCTCCAAGATCGCAACAGTCAAAACCTTGTCACTGCTGGATTGGCTGCCCCACGGTGAACGCCTGGTTTCCTCCTTTGGCAGCGCAGCATGACGCCTGAAGCTGTCGAATACCTGCGGCGGACGGATCCCACGATGGCAAAGCTCATCGCGCGCGTCGGGCCCTGCACTCTCAAACCGAAGACGCGCCGCTCTCCGTTTGAGGCGCTCGTGTCTGCCGTCACGCATCAGCAACTAAACGGCACTGCCGCCATGACCATTCTCAGGCGGGTCCTCGCGTTGTATCCCGGAAAGCGCTTTCCAAAACCCGAGGACATCCTGGCGACGCCCGACGCCCAGTTGCGCGCGGCCGGATTGTCCGCGGCAAAGGCTGCATCAATCCGTGACATCGCGGAAAAAGCACTCAGCGGAATTGTGCCCACTGCCGCGGCAGCGCGAAAATTATCGGACGCCGAAATTCTGGAACGACTCACCAGCGTCAGAGGCGTCGGACCCTGGACGGTCGAGATGCTGCTGATCTTCACGCTTGGCCGGCCCGACGTTCTGCCTGTTGGCGATTACGGCGTGCGGAAAGGATTTGCGTTGATCCATGGCTGGAAGGATCTGCCGACCCCGAAGGAACTTCTAAAGGAAGGCGAACGCTGGAAGCCCCATCGCAGCACCGCCGCCTGGTACTTGTGGCGCGCGCTGGAACTGTAGTGTCCTGGCGCGATACGCTCCAAACCTATTGACGGGTCCACGTATCCCGGCGGAGACTGCCGCATGCCTGCTCAAGAATTGAAAATTGAAACACTGCAGACTGGCAGCGGTCCCCAGCCGCGCCGCGGACAAACCGTGTCCGTTCATTACACCGGAACGTTCCTCGACGGAAAGAAGTTCGACAGCTCGGTGGATCGCAAGCAGCCGTTCGAATTTGTGCTCGGCACCGGCCAGGTCATTGCAGGCTGGGATCAGGGCGTCGCGACAATGAAGGTCGGCGACAAGGTGCGCATGACGATTCCTCCCGCCCTCGCATATGGCGCAGCCGGATATCCGGGAGCAATCCCGCCCAATTCCACGCTGATCTTCGAAGTCGAATTGCTCGCCGTGAAATAGGCGCGCAGAAATGGGTTGAATCCATTTCCAAACCCTTTACTTATCTGCCGCCAGAATTCGAATTGAGCTAACGTGAAACTGACAGACCTCCGCGGCATTCTCCAATACATCCCGCAATTCCGGGAAAAGACGTTCATCATCGCGGTCGATGGGGTCATCGTCACGGACGAGAATTTTGCCAACATTCTCCTCGATGTGGCAGTGCTCCGTTCGTTGAACATCCGCGTCGTGCTCGTTCATGGCGCCTCCGCCCAAATTCGCGCGGCTGCAGAGAAGCACAACGTGCGCGCTTCCAACCTCGATGGCTCAGGCATCACGGATCTTCCCACGCTGCAACTCGCAATGGATGCAGCCAACCGCCTCACGCACGAAATCCTGGAAGGTCTTTCGGCGAACGACCTGCGCGCAGCCTGCACGAACGCAGTCATCGCACACCCGCTGGGCATCATCCAGGGCATTGACCACCTCAACACGGGAAAGGTGGAGCGCGTCGATACCGAACTGCTGCAAACGCTGTTGAGCCAGGGCATCGTTCCCGTGGTTCCGCCGCTGGGCTTTGATGGCGACGGCAAGACGTATCGCGTGAATTCGGACGGCGTCGCCGTGGCCATTGCGGAAGCGCTGAAGGCAACGAAGCTGATATTCATCACTGCGCACGATGGATTGCGGTACAATGATTTGTTGATCCGCCAGATGCTCGTGGCGGAGTTGAAGAAGCTTCTCCAGCAGAACACGGCCGGTTTTCCCGCGGAAATCCTTTCCAAGGCGCAACACGCCGCAGTGGCCTGCACTGCGGGAGTCCAGCGCGTGCACATCATTAACGGACGCGTCGACGAAGGCCTGCTGGCAGAGGTCTTTTCGAACGACGGAATCGGGACGCTAATATACGCGAATGAGTACCAGCAAATTCGCCCCGCGAAGAAGAAGGACGTTCGCGCCATTCAACTGCTCACGAAGAAAGCGGTTGAATCGGACGAGCTGGTGAAGCGCACGCGGGCAGTGATCGAGAAATCGCTCGGCGACTATTATATCTTTGAGATCGATCGCAATCCCGTCGCGTGTGTCGCGCTGCACGTGTATCCCGAGCACAGCAAAGGGGAACTCGCGTGTCTTTACGTCAATCCTTCACACGAGAACCAGGGAATTGGACGCAAGCTCATCCAGTTCGTCGAGGCCAAGGCGCGTGAGTTGAACCTCAACGAATTGCTGACGCTTTCGACCCAGGCGTTCACATATTTCCAATCCAAGGGCGGATTTGCGGAAGGAACACGTGACGATCTGCCGCCGAGCCGCCGCGACAAGTACGATCAAAGCGGACGAAACTCGAAGGTGCTGGTGAAAAAGCTGCGCGCCACAGCGGCGCCTGTTATCACCGCCGCCTGAGGTGAAGGGCAGGCGCTCGCGGCTAGACCTCAGCCGCGGGTTTCGGACGATAGAGCACGACCACGTTGCCGACCCGCATGATCAAGTGGCTGGATGTCTTTTCCGCCAGCTGCGGGGCGAGTTCCTTCTTTTGCTCCTTGAATTCGGCAAACTTGATTTTGATGAGACCATGCTGCGACAGAGCCTCGTCGACGCTCCGCACAAATCCTTCGCTCAGGCCCGCCTTGCCCACTTTCAGGACGGGCTCAAGCCGTTGCGCGGCGGCCTTCAATTTGCGGATCTCGGGATTGCCAAGAGGTTCAAGCATCGCGGCAGTCTAAACATCCCGCAGCCAAAATGCCAGCAGCACGAAGCGCTGGACTGGAGCGCCGATTTTCAATCGGCTTCGGGTGTCCATTTTTCGCAGGGGCGTTCGAATTCGTGAAGGGGTGGCCCTCGTTTTTGGCAGCGGATATCCCTCTCAATCGGGACACGATCGGTTTTCGAATATTGCAAGCCGGATGCAAATCGGCGTTCCGGCAACCGTGGGCAATCGGCTCCGCGCTCAAATTCCTTTCACCCTATTGGGGTATTCACCTCTTCGCCTCCCCGATGTATCCTGCCAAACCCTCGTCGCTGCGCGATTGGCTCGAGCCCGCACAGCCGCATGGGATTGATACGTTATGAATTTCGCACGCGCATTCGTTTTCCTCCTTTTCCTTTCTGTACCTGTGACGGCACAGACCAGCCTCACTCTCACGAACGGAACCACGACTTTTGCTTCGCTCACGAACACGATCGTCCAAATGAGCGGACGCAGCGAGTTGTGGCTCACGGCGTCCAACACGCCGCTTTCAACATCATTGATTCACCTCAACTCGCGCGACTCCTGGCTGTTTCTCCCGGGGATAATTCCATCGGTCGCTGCGTCGAGCTACCTAGGTCAGGTGCGCGTAAACGGGGCGAATGCGGTTGTCGATAACAACGTCCGCGTCATCCAGTATTCAACAGGGTCCGTCATCATCCCATACCCCTCGAACCTCCAGCCTCTCGAAGTCTTTGCTGGCCCGCATTTTACTGGTGCCTCCCGAACCCTCAGCCCTTACACCGCCTACAACTCGGCAAACCTGGGATCCATGAGCCAGGCGATCAGCTCGTTTCGGCTCAAGCGCGGCTACACCGCAACGCTGGCCCAGAACGACAACGGCACAGGGATCAGCCGCAATTATGTGGCCCAGGATGGCGACCTGGAGGTGAGCCTTTTACCGTCCGCGCTGGATGACAAAGTGCGTTTCGTCCGCGTGTTTCCATGGCGCTGGGTGACCAAGAAAGGCGCCTCGGATATTTCGCCCTCCGAACTCAATGCGCATTGGTGGTACAACTGGAGCATCAACGCCAACTCCACACGCGACCGCGAATACGTGGCGATCAAGCAGCAGCCGAACTGGCCAGACTTGAACCAGAACTGGCAGACACGCGGAATCAACCACCTGCTTGGATACAACGAACCCAACAACTCCGTCGAAGACGCCTACGAAAATCTGAACCCGCCGGGATCGGTTGATGACGCTGTCGCGCGTTGGGGCGACCTTCTCGGCACGGGACTGCGAGTCGGCGCTCCCGCGGTCACGGACGGCGGCCAGGGCTGGATCACGGATTTCCTGAACAAGGCCGACGCCGCTGGCGTGCGGGTGGATTACGTTCCCATTCATTACTATCGCAGCTACGGGAACAACGGGGACGCGGCGGGCGCTGCGAATCAGCTCTACAATTTTCTCAAGACAATTTACGACATCGCCAAACGTCCGATCTGGCTGACCGAGTTCAACAACGGCGCGAACTGGACGGGCGGCGCAGATCCCACCTATGAACAGAATGCGGCAGTGATTCAGGCGATGATCCGAATGATGGACGACACTCCCTGGATTGAACGGTATTCCGTTTACAGCCGCGTGGAGTTCGTGCGCCAGACCCATTACGACGAAGGCGGGCTGACCCCGATGGGCACGATGTATCGCGCTCACATTGCTCCCTTGTCGCACGTCCAGGCGCTGCCAAACAACGGAACGCGCAGCTTCGCCGAGTTGGGATTCGACGGCAATTCCCTGGACCGTTCCGGCCACGGCAACAACGCGCTGGTTTCCGGCGGTCCTGTCTACACCAACGGTCCTGCGGGCCAGGCGCTTGTATTCGACGGCGTGAACACGAAGGTCACGCTGCCCCAGAATATCGCGAGCAGCAACGCCTTCACCTTTGCCGCCTGGATAAAATGGGACGGCGGCGCAAACTGGCAGCGCATCTTCGACTTCGGGAACAGCACGACGCATTACATGTTCCTCACGCCGAGTTCGGGAAGCGGCACGTTGCGGTTTGCGATTCGAAACGGCGGCACGGAGCAAATGGTGCAGGCGCCGGCGCTTGTCGCGAATCAATGGCAGCACGTCGCAATCACCCTCGCGGGCAACACCGCCCGTCTGTATGTCAACGGCACACAGGTGGGGGTTGCCAGCGGAATCTCGAGTTCGCCCGCGAGCTTCAGCCCGCGGATGAATTTTCTCGGGGAGAGCCAGTTTGTTGCCGATCCGCTGTTTTCCGGCGCGATGGACGAAGTCATCATTGCCAGCTCAGCGCTCAGCCCTGCACAGATCGCCGCGTTGCAAACCAACCAGCCGCCCCAAATGCTGACCCATTTCGTCGCGGGCGGGAACGCACTCCAGGGCGGGGCTTACACCAATTGGATTGGCGATCTCGCGATTGATGCCGATCCGAACGACACACTCACCTATGGCAAGGTTATTGGGCCCGCGTGGCTCAACGTCTCTCCCAATGGCGCGCTGTCCGGCACGCCAACGGGGGCTGATAACGGCACCAACTACTTCACGATCCGCGTCACGGACAATGCTGGGGCAAGTGCGTTTGCGGTTCTTTCGATCTCAATGCCTGTGGTCAGCGGCAGCGGCACCTGGATTTCGAACGCAGACGGCTTGTGGAGCGAACCTGGGCGGTGGCAGGGCGGGTTTATCGCGAATGGTCCCAGCTTCACAGCCGACTTCAGCACGTTGAACATCTTCTCCGACCGCACCGTGAACCTCGACAGTTCGCGCACGATCGGCACCCTTCGTTTTGGGGACACCTCGGGTGCTCAAACATGGAATCTCATCACGACCAACGGCAGCGATTTGTCTTTGGATTCAGCAACTGCAAGTGCCGCCTCCATTGTGGTGAACCAGGGAACAGCGAACGTTGCGGTCCCGCTCAGTGGCCAGAACGGCCTGGTGAAAGGTGGCACGGGGACGTTGATCCTGAGCGGCGCCAACTCCTTTTCGGGAACCCTCACCATTGATTCCGCCAGCACCTCAGTCAATGACGGGATCGTCCGCGCCGCCCATCCTGACGCACTGCAGAGCTTCGGCAGCATTCTCATCCGCAACAACAACAACGGCAGCTCGACGTTGCAACTGGACGGATCGAGCGGGGATGTCGTGGTTCCGGCGCAGATGACAATCAATTGCCGCAATAACGCGGTGCCGACGATACAGAATCTCGCGGGCACAAACATCCTTGCGGGTCCGATATCCATCGAAGTCGGCGGCAACATGTTCAACATTCAATCCGATGCCGGTCTTCTGGTGTTCGCCTCGACGAACCGTTACGTCGGTTCACTCACCGGCGGGCGCACGTTAAACTTCAGCGGCAACGGGAATCACCTGGTTAGCGGTCCGATCCTCGCATCTGCCAACGGCGCGCCCATCGGGGTCATCAAGGCGGGAGCAGGCACGCTCACGCTGTCATCCACAAACACCTACACCAACACAACCACGGTGTCCGCGGGAACCCTGCGGCTCAATGGTTTCAATGGAACGAGCCCCATCACGGTTGCGAGCGGCGCAACGCTGGGCGGACGAGGCTTCACGCGAGGCGCAGTGACCATTCAATCCGGCGCAAGACTGTCGCCCGGCGATCCGATCGGCCGCCTGACGATTACCAACAACCTTAATTTGAATGCGGGCAGCACGCTTGTGATGGAACTGGATCGATCAATGCCCACAAACGACATGCTGGATGTCACGGGTTTGTTTACGCGCAGCGGAATCCTGGTGGTTACGAATGCCGGTCCCGAACTTCAAATCGGTGACACGTTCGATTTGATCAATGCAACATCCCAGTCTGGCACGTTCACGAGCGTCAATCTGCCATCGTTGCCAGCAGGATTGATTTGGGATGCGACGCAGCTGACGGGAACCGGTGTGATTTCAGTTCAGGCGATCCAACCACCGCAGGTCACAACGTCGTTAAACGGCGCGAACCTTTCGATGGATTTTGCGACGCAGGCCGGAGTCCATTACCTCCTTCAATCGACCACCAACCTCGCGGCGCCCGTAGTGTGGAATGACGAGCATGTGATTCAAGGTAACGGCGCAGTGCAGAACGTCGGGCTTCCCCTGGATGGCGACCCGGGCAAATACTTTCGGCTTCTTGCATACTAAATAAAACGCATCGTTCACGCCGCCAGGCGTAACGCAGACTTCGAAGTCCGCCGTATTGCCCGTCCTCCGTAGCGGCTACTGCGGAGGGTGGACAGGTGAGGAAACCTGTGCCCCGGATTTTCACCTTGCACCGTCCGCCAGTTTTCTTCACAACAACGGACGCATGATTACCAGCCCCAGCGTCGCTGACATTGAACGCGCCATCCGGAACGTTCCGGATTTTCCGCAACCCGGGATCCAGTTCAAGGACATCACTCCAGTCCTCGCGGATGCAAAGCTTTTCAGCGCAGCGATTGATCTCATGATCGATGGCTTCAATCCCGGCGAAGTGGATGCCGTGGTCGGCATTGACGCGCGCGGGTTCATCTTCGCCTCGGCGGCCGCCATCCGGCTCGAGGCAGGGTTTGTTCCCGTTCGAAAGAAAGGGAAGCTCCCGTTCAAAACGCTGGAACAGGACTACGCGCTGGAATACGGGAAGAATTCCGTGGCGATGCATGTCGATGCACTGCAACCCGGCGCCCGCGTGCTGTTGATCGATGATTTGCTGGCCACAGGCGGCACGGCAGCCGCAGCAGTCGCGCTCGTTGAAAAACTGGGGGCCACAATCCTGGAAGTGTCGTTTCTGATCGAGTTGAAATTTCTTAACGGCCGCGATCGTCTGAAGGGAAGCCGCATTCGCTCGCTCGTAGTCTACTGATTCAGTTTCGTCACCGAATCTCGCCGTGCATTGGCTGCAGGAACTCGACCTCGGTCTGCTCCGTTTTTTTAATCAAACACTGAGCAACCCCGTCTTCGACGTCGTCATGCCGTTCCTCAGCGGCAACGCGTTCTTTTTTCCGGCAATCGTCATCGCGGGGATTGCGATGCTTTGGAAGGGAGAGGCCCGCGCAAGAATCTGCCTGCTGATGATCATTCTCATCGTCGGTCCGGGCGACGGCTTCGTGATCAACACGATCAAATCGGCGACAGGCCGTGCTCGTCCGTACGTAACCCATTCCGACATTCGCCAGCCCGGCGCCAAGGCACCGCCTCAATTGAAATCATCCGAGGATGCCGAAATCACGGAAGCAGTGGCCGACGTGGCACCAAGAAAGGCAAGCCGCCGGAGCATGCCGTCGGCTCACGCGGCGAATTGGTTCTGCGCGACGACGATCTTTTTCATCTACTTCCGCCGCTCGCTCTGGTTTTTCCTTCCGCTTGCCTGTCTCATTGCGTTTTCCCGACTCTACAACGGAGTGCATTATCCTGGCGACGTCCTGCTGGGTGCCATCGTGGGTGCGGGTTACGGCGCTGCGGGCGTTTGGCTGTTCAATGCGCTGTGGCAAGCGTTCGGGCGCAGATGGTTTCCGATCTGGTGGAATCGATTGCCATCGTTGATCCGCCCTGCAGTCCGGCCCTCAGACGATTCGAGCAGGGTTGAAGCAACGGCATCCGAAATGGATGCGCATTGGCTTCGCCTCGGGTATGTGGTGATCACCGTCCTTCTCCTCCTGCGCATCAGCTACATCTCGGGCGGCGAAATTCAACTGAGCGGCGATGAAGCCTACCAATGGACGTGGTCCAAGCACCTGGCGCTTTCCTATTTCAGCAAGCCGCCGATGATCGCGCTGACGCAATGGCTCGGAACCCAAATCTGGGGCGACACCGAACTCGGCGTCCGTTTCTTTTCGCCGGTTCTCGCGGCCGCGGTGAGCCTGTTGCTGCTCCAGTTCTTTCGGCGTCACGTCAGCAGCTTTGCCGGTTTCGTCCTGTTGCTCGTTTCATCCACCACTCCCTTGCTCAGCGTGGGTGCGACATTGATGACCATTGATCCACTGCTGGTCTTCTTCTGGACGCTTGCGATGGTCGCGGGCTGGCGCGCAACACAACCGCACGGCAGAACGTCCGATTGGGCATGGGCCGGACTCTGGATGGGATTGGGATTTCTCAGCAAATACACCGCGCTGTTGCAATGGCTCTGCTGGGCGGTTTTTTTCATTGCCTGGAAACCCGCGCGCGTCCACCTGCAGCGCCCCGGACCCTATGTCGCATTGCTCGTCAACGCGCTCTGCACGCTTCCCGTGATCATCTGGAATGCGCAGCGTGACTGGATCACCGTGGTGCACGTTGCCGACAATGCAGGACTGGATCGCCGATGGAATCCAAGGACGTTTGAATTTCTCGGCGTCGAATTCGCGCTTCTGAACCCAATCTTTTTCGTTGGTGCAATCTGGGCTTCGATTGCCGTTTGGAAACGGATGCGAACGAACCCGCTCGCGATCTTCCTTTTCTCGATGGGAACGCCATTGTTCCTCGTCTACTTTTTCTGGTCGTTTCGCACCCGCATCCTTCCGAACTGGATCGCGCCAGCCATCCTGCCGATGTTCTGCCTGATGGTTCTGTACTGGCGTGACCGATGGCCCGAGGTTTGCCGCTGGGCTCGTCCTGCACTGACGTTTGGAATATCCCTCGGCGCGTTTGCGGTCGTGTTGATGCACGAGGCTGATCTCGTCAGCAAGTTTGCGGGGCGCCCCCTTCCGCCGAAAATGGATCCAATGACACGCGTGCGCAGTTACAGCGACTCAGGCCGCGTGATCGAGAGGCTGCGCCAGGAGTTTCGCAAGGACGGCCAGCCGGTGTTCATCATCTGCGGCCACTACCAGCAGACGGGCTTGTTCAGCTTTTACATCGACGAGGCGAAAACCAATGTCAGCCGGAATCCGGTTGTGTATGCCGAACGCAGCAGCACGCCAAAGAACCAGTATTTTTTCTGGCCGGGCTATCGCGATCAACGACGCCGTGGTGAGAATGCTCTCTTTGTGCGCGAGCTCGGCGGACCTCCACTCGTGGATGGGTGGTTCTTCAAATGGCTGGGCGGCGAAACAAATCTCCTTCTGCATTCCCATCGCGGAAAACCCGCCCCTGCCTCGGTGCTTGAGGATTTCGAATCCGTCACGGAACTCGGCCAATTTCATGCCCGTTATCGCGGACGCATCTTTCACACGTACCAGGTCTTCGAATGCCGGTCGCTCAAGTGAAGGGCGCGTGGTCTTGCGAGCGGCTCGATCCACGGCGTCCGTTCGAACGTAAATCGCCAATGACCCGCGCACGGTAGCCATCATGCGAAACCAGCACTCATTCGTGGTGGACCAATACGATCTCGCAGCGACCCTTGTTTCAGGCCAGGCGTTTCGCTGGGAATTCAAGGATGAAGCCTGGAACGGGATCATCGATGGCCGCTGCGTGCGCCTCGTGAATGGGCCCGGTACGATCTTAGCAGAAACCGCCGTGCCTGTGCAGGATTGGCATTGGCTGCGTCATTACCTGCAGCTGGACGTGACCCTCGAGGCGATTTTGCAAACTTTTCCTGACGACGAGCCCATGCGCCAGGCTGTTACGTCATGCCGCGGCTTGCGATTGCTTCGCCAGGATCCATGGGAATGCCTGGCGTCATTCATCCTTTCATCGACAAAGCAAATCGTGCAGATCCGGCAGATCGTGGCTCTGCTTTGCACACGTTTTGGAACCCTCATTCCCTCCTTCGATGCGAATCCGGCTTTTGCGTTTCCTACTGCGGCGCAGATCGCGTCGGCGACCGAGGGAGAGCTGCGCGCGTGTAAAATGGGATTTCGCGCGCCGTACCTGCTCGCGGCGGCTCGGGCGGTGGACTCGGGCAGCATCGACCTGGCAGCCCTCCATTCCACTTCACTGGAAACTGCTCGCGGCGATCTGATGCAGCTGGCGGGCGTCGGCCGCAAGATCGCCGATTGCGTGCTGCTTTTCGCATGCGGTTTTCCGACCGCGTTTCCTGTGGATGTGTGGGTGATCAAGGCCCTGTGCCAGCTGTACTTTCCGCGACGCCGTCCCTCGGCGAAACGATTGCTGCGATTTTCTGAAACACACTTCGGCCCGAATTCAGGTTACGCGCAGCAGTATCTGTTTCATTATATGCGCACGAAACGAAATGCCTGAACAAGCCGCCTGACTTGATGAATCTGAAAACCTTGGAAGTTCTTTTCACGCCCGCCGACTTCAACGAACTGAAACAACGGAATCTCGCGGGAACTGCCTGCGTGGTGTTTGATGTTTTTCGCGCGACGAGTTCCATGATCAATGCGCTGGGAAACGGCGCCGAAGCGGTGATTCCCGTGGGCGAAATTGCGGAAGCCGTCGCACTCCGCGCGCGCAATCCCGCGGTGCTGCTTGCGGGCGAAAGGGACGGCGTGCGCATTCAAGCGGCGCAATCCGGTGGAGTCGATTTCGATTTCGGCAATTCGCCGCGGGAGTTCACGCCGGCACGGGTGCGCGGCAGAACAATTGTTTCCACAACCACGAACGGCACCCGCGCGCTTCGCTCATGCGCCCATGCCGCCTCCGTCTGGGCCGCCTCATTCCTCAACCTGGCCGCGACAGCCGAAACCGTGCGCCAGAATGCGAGCGAGTCGTTGATCATCATTTGCAGCGGCACATTCGAGGAAACCGCGCTGGAGGATGTGCTAGGCGCGGGAGCACTGTGTGACTTGCTCTGGAACGACGCAGCAACCGCGCGCGTTTCCGACGCCGCCTTGATGGCCTTGAAGTTGTTTCGAGCTGGGCAGGGCAACCTGTTGGCCGCCGCCTCGGAAGCGCGCAATGGCCGCAAGCTGCTGTCAAACCCTGATCTCCGGGACGATGTCGCCTTTTCGATGCAGCGCGACATCTGGAATTTTGCGGCGCAACTGCTACAGGATGGCCGGATTGTGCGCGTAAAATAATGCGGAAGTATCCGTCGAAGTGTGTGTTTTCAGCCCGGAACTGGCAACCTGCCCGTTCCCTTCTGTCGGCTCTCAAGCGCAGCTACGATGGAACCTGCCTGAGCGACGCAGATCACGGATTTCCGGGCGGGCGGTAGCTCGCGACCACCCAGTCGCTCAACACCTTGTCGGGTGTCTCGGCGGCATCGCGATCCAGCACAAATTCCCGGGGACCGGAGTTCTGCACGATCAACTTCAGGCCAAACTGGAAATCCTTGAATCGCTCGGCGCACAAATCCCGCACAGGCTGCCCCTTTTCCATCGCCTGCATCACAAGGAAGTCGCTCGCCGATTCCGTGAACCGAATGGAAATGCGATGCGTCTCCGAGAAACGCTGCGCAAATTCATCCACAACCTGCCGGGCTACGAGCCGCTCCTCCTGGTGCGGATCGGACACCATCTTCTGCAGTTCAGCGACAGGATCCTCCACCAATGCCGCAGTGACGACAAACCGCCTCACGGGTGTTGAGGGAAGCTCAAATTTGATTTCGCGGAAGATGCGTTCGCAAACAGTCATCAATCCGCGCGCGCCCGTCTGCTCAAGGCTGGCAAGTTCCGCGATCTTCCGAAGTCCTTCATCTGAAAACAGCACTTCAATTCCATACGCAGCGAAGTCCTGCTCGTACTGGCGGATGATGCTCCCCTCGGAATTCTTGAGGATCATGTAGAGGTCGTCGCTGTTCAGCGGGTGGCACACCACGCGCACAGGCAGCCGTCCGATAAACTCAGGCTCGAATCCGAACTCAATAAAGTCGCGCGTCTGCGCCGCCGTCAGAATGAGCTCCGATGGATCCATTCCCTTCTCCTTCGCCGCGAACCCAATCGATGCCTCCCGCAGGCGCTTGCGCACGATCTTTTCAAGACCATCGAAGGCGCCGCTCACGATAAAAAGGATGTGCTTTGTGTTGATCGTGCTAGGGGATTTCCGGCCGCGCTGGCTCAAGTCCATCATCGCCTGAATCTGCCCTGCAATGTCGTTTGGCGAGCGCGCGGGAACTTCCGTTTCCTCCATCAACTTCAACAGGTTCGTCTGCACGCCGCGCCCGCTGACATCCCGGCTGCTCGCGTTGCTGGCTGCGCCAATCTTGTCGATTTCGTCGATATAAATAATTCCGTACTGAGCGCGGCTGACATCCCCGTCCGCCAGCCGGACCAGGTCGCGAACCATGTCTTCCACATCGCCGCCAACGTAGCCCGTCTCCGAAAACTTGGTGGCATCGGCCTTCACAAACGGCACGCCGATCAGGTCGGCGGCACTCCGGATCAGGTAGGTTTTGCCGACGCCCGTGGGGCCAACGAGGATGACGTTCTGTTTTGCGTAATGCGGCGCGGCCTTGCCTTCCATCGCAAGGCGAACGTGGTGGTAATGATCACACAGCGCTACACTGAGCACCTTCTTCGCTTCATCCTGCTTGATGACAAAGCGGTCCAGGAACGACTTCACTTCGCGCGGCTTGTGTTTGAACTTGAACTCCTTCGCAGCGGCCGATGCATCGGCAGGCGGATCTTGAAACTGCGGCTCATTGCCACCCCTGCCCTGCAACCGTTGCCGCACGAATTCAGAAAGCTGGCGTTGAAATTCCTCAGGTGAAAGCGGGCCGGTCGAATTCAAAGGGCGCATAGTTGTTGGTTCGTTTTCAGGATCACTCTTGCCACACAATCTTTGTTTTGCAATAAGACCGGCACGTGAGCGAATCCACTCAAATAGCGGACGGAAAAAGATTTGCCGCCGCGTTGCAGCGTTTCGATGAAGAAAACGCGCGCGATCCCAACCACGAGATCGTGAACGGTACACCGCGCCCTCGCGAACTTGTGTATTCGGAATGGCTCACCGGCTGGGTGTTGCGGCTGTCCCCCAATGCGTCGGAACCACTGCAACTTGCCGCGCGTTGCCAGCACCTGTGCCGCTGGATGATCCCTCGCAACACGTTCCCGCTTACGAAAGGCGGCTACCTTCAATGGCGGCACAAGCTAAAGCAATTCCACGCCGAACGTTCCGCCGAAATCCTGCGCGCCGCCGGCTACCCTGATGATATCGTGCAACGCGTGCACGCGTTGAATTTGAAGAAGGATCTCGCGACGGACCACGAAACCCAGGTGCTGGAGGATGCGCTGTGCCTTGTTTTCCTGGAACATCAGCTCACTGATCTCGCAAATCGCAGCACCGAGGAGAAGGTCGTCAATGCGTTGAAGAAGTCGTGGGCAAAAATGTCAGAGGCGGGTCGCGCGCGAGCCCTCGAACTCAATTACGCGCCGCGTGAAAAGGACCTGCTGGCTCGCGCGCTTGCCGGGACTTGAACCTCACTCCCCCTGCTCCTCGACGGCGGTCTCCCCTGCGGTGCCTTCCGTTACTTCCGCATGCCGCCGCACCTGCACGTTCGTGAAGCGAATGGTTTCCTCGGCGCCCTCGTTGTAAGCACCAAATCCGAGCATGCTTTCCTCGGGCAAAATGCTCGAGAACGACGGAGAACTCGCGCGGCGGAAGATCTCCGTGCCGTTGATCGCGCCCACAGCCCGCCCGTTGTCGAAGCGCAATTCGAGCGAATTTTTGCCCTCGTTAAGCACGACCCGGCGGCGAGTCTGGGTCTTCGTAAACGCGGGGGACAGATAGACAGCGGCATTCGAACCCCGCTTTCGCACCCGGCACGAATACCAGCTTTGCGCCGACCCCGGATCGGGGATGCCCAGGACAAGGCCAGCCTGGAAATCACCCGTCGCGGAACTCACCACCTCGAAATCAAAGCGCATCGTGAAAACCGGTCCCACCCGCGCCCTTGAATAAAGGAGATATCCATCCGCACCGGAACGTGCCTCAAAGGAACCTTCATTGAGCGGCCGAACTTCACCATGCACGACGTTCCATAGCGGATCGGCGGCACTGGATGGCGCAAAACTGACCCAGTTTCCGGTGGCCAATTGCTGTTCCACTTTGAGCGATTCAATTCGGAGTTGAACAAATCGGCGCGCTCTCTCATCAGCAATTTCACCCGCCAACAATTTTTCGTATGCGTGCAGCGCGGCCTCGACACTGCCCGCGCGGCGAAGCGCCTCCGCCCGATCGGCTTCCTCGGCAAGAGCGCTCGTTCGCAGGGCAATTTCCCCTGGCAACAAGGTCAGATCCCGGCTCCAGCCACTGAGCGTCGCAGGCTTCAATTCCCAGTTCAGTTCCGTCAACTGCGTGCGGGCCACGTCATAGCGCCCTGCGAGGGACGCAACCACAGTGTAAGCGCTGCGCCATCCGCGAAGCTCCTTCGTGTTCGCATGATGGCCGATGTATCCATTGTACATTTGCTCAAGCGAGGGCCAGATATCGTCCCGCCCATAGATGTGTTCGCCGCGCGGAACTTCGAGCTCCGCTTCGATGTCATGGACACAGTCCAGAAACATGCGCGGAGCATCGCTGTCGAATCTTCCCGAATTGATGGCTGTCACGCCCAGTTCCTGCAACGCTTCGAGGCTTCCATGCCAGCGCGGCCGCAGTCCCCATCGCATGTTCGACCAGGCATCGGGATGATCCACCTGCCCCGCGACAGCACGATCAAACCACGTCCGCATCTCTTCAATTCCCGAATCACCCATGGTCACGTAAACCATCCGCCCGGGAGCAAGCGCCCAATCGGGTTTCAACTTCCACGCCTCGGTGAACTGCGCGCGCGCTCGGGACAGATGCTCACCAAATGCTGCCCAGCCCTCGGCAGTCACACTGCTGGCATAACCGCCGCCGCGGGCGCGCCACGCCGCGCGCGTTTCGTGCTCTCCCTCCAACACATGGGCGAGCCAAGGAAACTTCGATGCGGCCGCGCGCGTGATCTCGACGATCGTTCCGCTGTGCCGCCTGAATAGCGTGGTCGCATTGCCTTCGATGAGCATGTCCGCGATGGCCGGCTGGTCGCCGGGCACGAAACTTCCATCCGCAAGCGCCTCCTGGTAATGCCGAATGGCCCCGTTCTCCAACGGAACGTAAACCTGGGAACCCGCACCCAGCAGTCGTGCCAGCGTGATCGTCGCATAGAACTTCGGATACGCCCGATGCCTGGATTTTTCGAAACCTGTCACGGCTCGCTGGAGTAATTCCCGGTGTTCAGTGCGATCCACCGTGTTCAAAGCCATGATCGCCAGAACAAGCGGATCAGTGCAGCGCGGGTCGCCGCGCAGTTCGTGCAAAAGGCGGCGGAGCGCATGGTCGTTCTCCCGGTCTCCATACTGCACGGCGAGCCATTCGTTCAGAAACTCCCGAACCTTCGAGTCAATTTCTGGAACTCGCGCGCCGCGTTCCTCGTAACCCTGAACGTATTGCCGATATCGAAATGCGCGTGCCTCCCGCTGGACGTCGCTCTGAGTCAGCGCGTTCGTGGAAACTGGAATTGGCTGTTGTGCAAGTCGGACCGCATCTGCATCTGATCCCCCGCCGTTGCGCACATCACGGACGAAGTCCATCACGTTCCGAGAAACCCAGACGACCTCCACAAATCCTATGACGAGAACCACTGCCACGATGGTTCCTATGACTTTCGATCGTTTTGACGCTCCTGCTGCGCGGGGGATGGGCGGCGGAATGACCCGTGGTGCCGTGGCTCCTTCCTTGGAGAGGACAACGTCGATCGGCTCCCAATCCGCCATGCCCTCGCGCCATAAGAGCGCGGTCTCATCCAGCTCGCCGGAAGCGCGCCGCTGACGCAACAACTCAAGCGTCGTGGCTTCAACAGGCCGTCCCTCCCGGTACAGATTGAAATTCATAAATGGGTGTCACAGAGCTTAGCCGTGCACGCATCAACAGCAAGCTGGCAGTGTGTTCTGCTGCCGGGCGTGTATGACCTCCAGCCGGCGTGGAAACGCAGCGATATAGTCCCGACTCGTCGGGATACACCTGTTGCGCCACGCTCGAATCGAATTCCGTTTCCAATTTGCCGCCGACGGCTCATTCGCCTTACTGTCAACGCGAAGACAGGATCAATGTGAACCGCTTTGATGCCGAATTGCAGAACCGTCTCGGTGCGCTTCGCGAACAGAATATGTATCGCGAACTCCGGCGCATCGATTCACCCCAATCCACCCGCCTCCTCATCGAGGGGAAGTCGTTCCTTAACTTTTCGTCTAACGATTACCTTGGCCTGGCGAATGATCCCATGCTGCAGCACGCGGCCATGGAATGCCTTCGAAGTTTTGGTTGTGGCTCGGGCGCATCGCGGCTCGTCTGCGGGTCTCTCGCGCCGTTTCATGAACTGGAAGCCGAACTCGCAGCTTTCAAAAGCACCGAGGCGGCGCTTTCTTTTCCCAGCGGCTTTGCAGCTGCCATAGGAACGATCCCGGCCATCATTGGCAGGGACGACATCGTGATCCTGGATAAGCTCGTTCACGCTTCGATCGTTGATGCCGCGCGGCTCTCAGGTGCGAAGCTGCGCGTGTTTGCACACAACGATCTCGATGATCTCGAAAACAAACTGCGGTGGGCAGCGCCGCAGTCTGCGTCCGCTCCGCGTTCCGTCCTTGTCGTGACGGAAAGCATTTTCAGCATGGATGGTGATCGGGCGCCGCTGAAGGAAATCGTCGCGCTCAAGGAGAAGCATGGCGCATGGCTCATGGTGGATGAGGCGCACGCAACGGGAATTCACGGACGCCAGGGCCGCGGCGTCGCGGACGAACTCGGTGTGAGCGATCATGTCGAAATCCAAATGGGCACACTGGGCAAGGCGCTGGGCGCAAGCGGCGGCTACATCTGCGGCAGCCGAGGCCTGATTGAAACCCTGATAAACCGTGCCCGCAGTTTCGTCTTCAGCACGGCTCCCCTGCCCGCGGCTGCCGCCGCTGCATCGGCCGGCCTCAGCATCATTCAATCAGCGCGCGGAGATCGCCTGCGCCAGACCTTGCAACAGCGCGTCTCAGAACTGAACACCGCGGTGTCGAAATCGACGTGCGACGGTGGTGCGATCGTTCCAATCATGATCGGGGACGAACGGACAGCGCAGGCAGCTGCGGATGCATTGCGCCAGCACGGCATTTACGTGCCTGCGATTCGCTTTCCGACCGTCGCTCGCGGAGCGGCGCGATTGCGCGTCACCGTGACCGCGTCCCACACCGCGGAGGACATCAATATCCTGGTCGCCGCGCTCCGTGACATCTCGCAAAATCCCGCCGTCGCATAACGCCATGCATCCTCTCGCTCAACTGGATCAACGTTATGTCTGGCATCCCTTCACGCAGATGCGCGATTGGCTCAGGCAGGAACCCATCGTCATAGTGGATGGCCGGGGCGCGGTTCTGCGCGACGTGAAGAGCAAGGAATACCTCGATGCCAATTCGTCCATATGGACGAACCTTCACGGCCATCAGCATCCACGAATCAACGCAGCCATTCGCCGCCAGCTCGGCAGGATTGCGCACAGTTCAGCCCTCGGCCTCGCCAATGAACCCGCCAGCCTGCTCGCGAAGCAACTCGTTCGCGTCGCGAATCCACGGGGAATCGGCGAAACCAAACTTGAAAAGGTGTTCTTCAGCGACGACGGCTCCACTGCATTGGAAGTCGCGTTGAAACTGGCCTACGAATTCACAAAACGCACCCGCGGCAGGAAACGGGAGCCGCGCTTCCTGTCACTTGCTGGAGCGTACCACGGCGATACTGTCGGCGCTGTGTCGCTGGGTCATAGCGATCTCTTTCACAAGGCTTATTCCGGCCTCCTGTTCAAGACGGACAAAATTCCGGCGCCCTATTGTTATCGCTGTCCGTTCAATCGCGCCAAGCCGCAGCGCGCCGACGCGCGAATGTACCGAAACTGCCGCCATGAATGCGTCAGCCTCGCCGCCCGCGCGTTTCGAGCCCAGGCCAGGCGCGGCAATTCGTACGCGGCGTTTGTTTTCGAACCCTTGATGCAGGGGGCTGCAGGAATGATCGCTCAGCCAGAGGATTGGCTCCGGGACGTTTCGGCGATTGCCCGGGATCATGGAACGCTCCTGATTGCGGACGAAGTCATGACCGGATTTGGCCGCACTGGGTTTGGCGCACCGCTTTCGTCATCCACACGTTCACCACAACCGAGCAACCAGACGCCTGCGCAGGTTTCCCTATTTGCGTCGCATCACGAAGACGTTCAGCCGGATTTCCTTTGTGTTGCCAAAGGTCTTACGGGCGGTTATTTGCCAATGGCGGCAACGCTCACGACCCGCGGCGTGTTTGATGCGTTCCTTGGCGAATACGAGGAATTCAAAACCTTTTTTCATGGCCACAGTTTCACGGCCAATCAGCTTGGAGCAGCAGCATCACTCGCGAGCCTGGGTTTGCTGAATGGGGCAGCCAGCCTGGGGGCGCGCCAAATTCTGCAAGCAACGCTGCGCAATGAGTTGGAGAATTTGTGGCAAATCCCGCAAGTCGGCGATATTCGGCAGGCCGGGTTGGTTGCCGGCATTGAACTGGTTCGCGACTGGCGCACCCGCGAGCCGTTCGCGTTGAAGGAACGGGCAGGCATCCGCGTGTGCGAAGCCATGGCGCGCCGCGGCGTTCTCACACGCCCCGTCGGCAATGTGCTTGTGCTCATGCCTCCCTACTGCACCACACCACGACAGGTGCGAAAAATCACAACTGCAATTCACGATGCGTGCGCTGAAGTGTTTCGATAAGGCCTGGCGGATTGGAATTGCCGCGTTTGGCCTGCTGCTCTCGCTTCACTGCGGCGCCGCCGACCCAGCATCGACGTCAGCCATCGAACAGCTGGACTTTGTGCGGCGATTGAATGCGTTGCTGAAACTGGATCCCGAAACTCACCCCGGCCAAATCTCAGACTCGGCCGCGTCGCTGGCGAGCGACGCACGAGTGGCAGTCCGCATCTACAAGACGGAACGCCGCAGCCGTGAGATCGACTTTAACGAGGCCAGCCGCGAGGAGTTGAAGAAGCACTTTCATGGTCCTCCGGATCTTCCCGCGTCACGCGAGATACGCGCGCTCGAACACATCGCGCGAACAGCAAAAAGCCTTGAACCATTGGCCGCTGCAGATCGCGAGATTCTCATACTACAATTGCGGGAAATGATGGCGGGGATGGTGAACAATCGCCGCTCGCCCATACCCGCGAGCGTGGGTGTGCTCACGCCCTGGAAATTGTGGTGGAGCGCGCGCGATCGCTCGATTGGTCACGGCAGCACGCCGGCAAGAAATCTCATGATCCTCGATACAGAGCGAATTTTATCAGCAGATCTCAGCCTCTGCGATCCCAAGCCGTCCGACTTTTGGCAACGGCCGGATTCCATTTCGGATCAGGACCTCAATGCCGGGTTCGGAAGGAAAACGGCCCCGGCGTTCTCCGACGCCATTTGGGAATATGAGTCGCCGAAGACAAGCTCTGGAACGCGGCCAGGATTCAATGTGCGGAGTGGCGGCGTGGAGCTGAAGGTCAAGCTGGCCGACGTGAATTCCGAACCGTTCACAGCCCGCATCTTTCACGCGCTCGGCTACCATGTCGATCCCACGGATTACGCTCCTGCGATAAAGGTGCGTTACACCCGCAGGATCTTTCGGGAGTTCAACCTGCGCAAGCCGCTCGCATTGCCGTTGCGACCCGTGTGGGTTCCAGTTGGCTCGCTTCAATTGCAACCGGAATACGACCCGTTCGACTTTGTCGACCACGCTGTTCTAAAGGACGGAATGAAGCTGAGCGGTGCGGATTTGAAAACGCGGCTGCTGGTCAATCCCTCGCGCGGACGCGCTGCCGACGATCCTGAAAATTATCGGGAGGAGTTCGAACGCACAATCGATTATGTGGTTACCGGTCCCGCAAATATTCAGCTCGAAGAGAGCGCTGGCGACGCGATTGGAAGCTGGGATTTTGACGGGCTTGGTCATGAGCATCGCCGCGAGCTGCGTGGCGCTGGGTTGCTGGCCGCATGGCTTGGCTGGTTTGACTCGCGCTTCGACAACACGCGACTCCGCATCGTTGAAGTCGAGGGCAGGCCCGAGCTGCGGTTTTTCTTCACCGATCTCGGGGCGGGAATGGGAAGCGGCACAGGATGGCTCGTGCGGCATGGGGAAAATCCTAAAGCAATGGAAAGCGAATTCACCTCGCCCAGAATTGTCCGCGGCCCCGGCCGCATGACAACGCCGTTTCGAGTGCATCACTTCCAAACAATCGTGCCCACTGCTGCGTTCCAGCAGATGACCTTCGACGATGCGCGCTGGATGGCGCGAATGATAGCGCAGCTGACGCCGGAACAAATTCGCACTGCCCTCCAAGCGTCTGGGTACGGCATCGAAGCCGTGGAGCTGTACCTGGAGAAACTGCTGAGCCGCAGGTCCAAAATGCTCAGGGATCTTGAATTGGAATAAGCTGCAATCTGCGGACTTGTTCGCGAAACTGGAGACGGTTCAGGTTGGGACACCTGCGCTGCGCGAGTTACTTTACGAGTTCCGCGAGCTTCGGTTCGATCGCCTGCGCCCAAATCTCGTAACCGCGCTCCGACAGATGCAGGAAGTCAGGCATCACGTCGCGCGAGATCGAACCGTCGTCCTGGACGAGTTCTGAGCCGAAATCGAGATAGAACACGTTCTTATCGTCGGCCACCCGGGCGAGCGCCTGGTTCACCTGGAGAATCTTGCCGCGCTGGGGGGTGAACTTCTCTCCGCGCGGGAAAATTCCGAGCACCAGGATTTTCGTGTCAGGCATGCGGTCCCGCATCTGTTTCACAATCGTCTGCACGCCTTCAAGGATTTCGCCTTCCGTATTGTCTTCGCGATTCGAGTTGTTGGTTCCAATCATCAACACCGCGGCCTTCGGCTTGACTCCGTCGAGCTGGCCATTTTCAAAGCGCCAGAGCACATGCTGCGTGCGGTCCCCGCCCACTCCAAAGTTCAGGCATTTGCGCGAGCCGTAATACTTGTTCCAAACATTGCGTCCGGCGTTCTCCCATCCGTGGGTTATGGAATCGCCAATGAAAACGATGTCACAGGCGCCCTGATTATCCTTGGCACGTTGAAGGACCACGGTTGTCCTGGCGCGGGCGCCCTGGTCCGGCCGCTGGACGGGCACGATGGCAGTGTTGGTGCGAGTGGCCGAGGCCGCGGCGTTGTCCGTGGAAGGAGTCGCAACCGTCTGTCCGTTCGAAGCGGTCAGCGCCGCAATCGTGAGAAGAAGGAACAAAGCGTATTTTTTCATAGCGGAACGCAGCCTGCGCCGATTGCAGCTGCGATGTCAATCCGCCGAAGTCGGGCTGCCTGAGCGCCGCTGGAACCAACGCGAGCGTGGGGAAAAACAAAGGACCAGGTTTCCCCGGTCCTTTGCGAAGTGAACAGATATCAAATCAGACACAAATCAGCGGCGCAGTCCGGCGCGACCGGGCAACCCAGCCCCAGGAGCATTGAGGTCGATCCTGCGTCCGGAACGCTGGCGTTAAACCATGCCGACGCGGCAAATCCGCACGATTACGGGCCTCGAATTCTACTGGGAATGGCGCGGTTGATGGCCCCAATGAGCCTCGACTTGCATCTTGAACAGAGATTGGGGACCTAATTTTTCGGGCGGTGCCGTCGTCAATGCTGCCTTGATCTTGCCATGGACCTCCGACGTCTGCAGTGCAGACCGCAGCAGTTGCCGTTGCAAGGAAAGGAATTCGTCGAAATCGAGCTGCCGATTGCGATTCTCGTCGGGATCAAAACCGTCAACGGAGAAGCGCTCGCCGGCGCACCTCGACAGTTCGGCGGGTGTCAGTGCTCCTGAACCATCGATGTCTGCATCACGGAACGCAGCCCGTGCAAGCGCCTGTTGCACCACATGAATCGCGCTCTGCTCTCGTGGACCCAATGTGCGGTCGCCATCCAGATCAAAGGCGATCAGCTCCGCCGCATCCAGACGCCGGTTGGAATTTTCATCGATCCTTTCGAGCTCCAGCGCAGCGAATTCGTCATCATTCAGCGCTTCCGCCATTTCTGCGCCAGCAAGCCTGCCGTCCTTGTTGGAATCGAACCGCGTCATCAGCAGCTTGCGGCGTCGATCCTCTGCGGCCTTTGCTTCGCGTGCTTGGTCCCTCTGAATCCGGCTTTGCAGCGCATGTGCGGCTTCGATTTCGCCGGTGCGCGCGACCCAGACGCCGTTCGTGAAGTCACGCCCGGAATACCCGCCCGTCACATGACTGCCTGATTGCTCGAGTCCAAAGAAAACGTGGTTCCCCGCCCACAACATCCAGCTCGGTGACAAACCTGAAGGATAAAACGAACGCATTCCATTCGCGCCAGTCAGCGGCGGAGAAGCGTCTCCCGATTCAAACTTCAGATGCACCGTTTGGGGAGAGGGCAGTTCGGGACTGAAGCGATGCAGCGCGGCATGGTAACCATTCCGCGCAACAATCCGTTTGCCAATGATGACGTTCTGTTTCTCATCCTTGATGTCTTGCGCCTCAGAGTGGGCAACGAGCAGGAAAAGGTTTGATCCCTTCAAAGAGGCCGCAGTGTTTTCCAGGATGACATTGGGCAGTGACTTCCAAAATGGCGACGGCGGCGCTGCCCGAATCCGCGACGCGAAAGACGGCGGCGCGAATGACGCGTCCGCCTCGGTACGGCGATGTGACACCAGAAGCTCAGGGCTCGGGGAACTGTTCAGGAGCCTTGCCATTGCACTCTGCGCCCGGAAATCCGGGAGGCTGCCGCGAAACAGCACGCCTTCGGGAAAGATCTCCGGATGCGCCGTGATGCAGGGAGTGGCGCCAAGGAGCTGCCAATCGGCGCCGTTCCAGCTGAACAGCCTGGTTTCCGTGGCCAGGCGAATCGCACCATTTGGCCCGGCGAAAAGTATGTTCCTATCCAATGGTTCCGAATCGAGCAGAGAAACAGGCGGCGTACGCCTGCGGCTCGCCATGATTCGCGTTCTCCGGCCCCCCTCCAGGATTTCCATCACGACATGCGCGTCCGATGCAAACAGCCGATTGTTGATGACGAACAACTGGTAATTTCCGCCGTCCGAGATGGGCAGCACATTCCACTGCTTTCGCGCAAAGTCATACTTCAGGATCTTTTTTGACTCGGACATGTACAGCTCGCCTCCAAGGCAAGCACTGCGATGATAGAAATTTCCGCGGCCTACAACGTCAAGTTCGGGACAACTCGCCACCGTCCAGGCGCCAGTGTCTGGCTCCAGCAGCGCGACTGCTGAATGCCTCGCGTAACGCGTGCCCTTCCATTGGCCGTCGGAGCGCATGGTGTAAACCTGCGCGGTGTAGGCGAGCTCCAGCATGAGGCGGTTATCCTGCCAGCGATGCGCGGTGATCACGGCCCCGGGAATCCCATCACCTTGAAGTTCCTCGACGGGCAGCGGCAGAAATTTGCTAACCGTGACGATGTTGGATACGACTTCGAGAATATTAGTTCGCGCGGCGATCTTAGGGGCGGCTGCGATTTGCGGTGTGGCAACAGGCGCTGCATTGGACGCGGACGGACGGCTTGCCACGGGCGGCGATGTAGATGCCCCAAGAATGCCGGTTAGGTGTTGCTCCAGGAAAAGTTCCACCCATCGCGCGCCCGCATCGGCACGAGAACGCGCGCTTCGTTCCTGCATGGCTCGGGCTCGAGCCAGCAAGTTGCTTTTGTATGCGGCTACAAGTGGAACGAGTTCCGCCGCTTGCGCGCGGGTGTAATTGCGGCTGGAGAACACCTTGTTGAATTCCCGAGTCTCGAAAGGTGTCAGCGCGGCCAAATACGTCTTTTGAGCCGCGAAGGCAAAAGCCGTTTCTTTTTGCGGGATCGTGGTGGACCAATACTCGCGTTCCATCGCCCTCATCCTTCCATTGTGGTCGGAATAATAACTCTGTTGAAGTGCCTCGCGCATGGCGGATGAAACTCCGCTGCCGATTCGTCCGGAAATCAAGTCACCTGCTCCCCAATTGAGGTAAAGAACGCCAACACTGTTCGTCACGAGCGTGTCCCGTTCCGCATAAACTGCGTCGAAAAAGTTGGTGAATGCCTGGGCCAGCGCCGCGTCGTCGTTTGGAGCATCGGCGAAGGCAAACGCCTTTGCTTCGAGCCGCAACAATCCGTTGCTCGATGCCGACAGCTCCTTAACGAAATCGTCCCACAACCGCGGCAGCCTTGTCCCGTCCTCGTTCCACGCAACGAGCCGCGGATTGTGCGGCGGTCGAAACCAAAGTGAATCATGGATAAACGAAAAGACGGGGCTCGCCATCAGTTCACGGTAAAGGTCGAGGGAATCCTCGGGCCGTTCCTGCCACAGGGCGCCGTAGGTGAGAATGCATTCAAAAATATTTGGACTGCCCGCAATTGAATGGGCCAGCTCGTCATGTGTCGCGACGCGGTCTCCGACGAAGTAACTGGCCCGCACTGATTCCGAGCTGAGAATGAGCCGCGCAACCCGCCGCGCCGTTGCGCGCAGCGTCGCGATCTTATCCCGATTCTGATTGAAGGCAGGGCGATGCCAATGGAACTGCTGCAGCACGTGTGAGGCAGCCTGAAGTGCTTCCACGCCCGTCGTGTACCAATCAGGTTTGGGCTGCCCCCCTGCCCTGCTCCGTCCTTCCACCCTGGCCTCGCCATCCGGCGAAATCCGCCAGAACTCCTCATAACAATTCAGCGCGCGAATGGCAGTGTCGCAATCCGAAGGATCTGGATGCTCGCTGACCTGCATGCGACGGATCCTGCTTCGATCGCGGCCATACGAGCGCGTGTCTGGCGCTGAGACGATCGGCAAACCACTCGTGTACGCGCGCACTCGGACGAGCGCGGTGCGAAGGTCCCTCTTCCCCAGCGCCCATGCCGATTCCGCTGCAGCTTGCGCGTCTGAAAATAGTTCCCACTTCAGTGCCCACTCGGCTTCTTCCACAAAGCGAGCCGCTTCTTCAGCGGGCGACCACGCGGGCATCGATGACAGGCTGAGCTTCCCAACAATTTGTTCAGCCAGCCCGTTCACCACCGCTGCAAAATTCGTCCGAGGTGCCGCAACTGAAAGCGACATCGGCAGACCACCGCGTGGCGGAATCAGCCGCGCGTCGAGCGTCAGCGTTTCGTTCTGATACGTTTCCCGGTCGATCGCGCCATCCACAAGATACGCGCCGCTCCAAAAGGAATCCGAATTCAATCGCAACTCCTTCTCCTCGTTCAGCAACTCCAGCCGCTCACGCTCAAGAACGAAAAGCCTCGGTTCGGTCGCCAACCTCTGAATCAAAAGCGCTTTCAATTGGCTTTCTGCAACAATGCCGGCCGGTGACTGTACCGCGGAACGCAAATTGAGAATCGAAATAGGAATGGCCTGCTCCTTCAAGACCATCAGCTTGGGCAGCAAGGGGCGCAGCCGTTGCGGGAACGTGGCTGCCCATGCGGCGGAACTTTCGCCTTCCAGCGGCAGTGTCTGCGCGCTCAGAATCACTCCAGGCCCGACTGCGATCAGCCGCACCGTGACCGAAGCGGCCTCGCCCGCTTCCCGACGTGTAAGGAGCAGCAGGCCATCCGCGCCAAGCAGCTGGCCAAGCTTGAGGACATCAGGACTGGCGGCGGAAAGCGCCTGTTCCCGGTACACCTTTTCTATTTCCGCACGTTCGAGCAGTGCAACACCGCTCAATTGCGAGAATCCCGCCGTCAATAAGTCTGTGAGAGGAGCGAGCGAGGGCTGTTCGGGAACGATCGCGAGCCTTGGCACGGGGGTGTCGGCTCCCAGGCACAAAGCGAGGGAACAGAAGAGAAAAACGATCGCAGCGCTGAGCCGCGCCGGACTTTGCGAGAGCAGCATGAAATGTGAGGACCACATCCGACCCGGCGAAGAATCTTCACCCGCCATACCCTTATAATTCTTCGTCCAGCACCGCCATGGCTTTGTCTCCTGCCGCGCAATCATTCTATCCTGCAGGAACCGGTTTTCGTCTTCAGACGTGCCTCCGCATCGGATGGAACCTAACGAAGCCGTGATTTGACCGTCAAGCGGCTTCACCTTCACGGCTCGCGTCTTCCGCTGTTAAGCCGTTTCCAGCGACATGCTTTCGTATTTCGGTCGCACCGGGGCAGCTGGCTTTTCCCGGGCGAAGGCAAGATAGAGGAACGCAAAGATTCCTGTGACGGGCAGGATGAGGAGAATCGAAATCAGGATGCTCAATCCTCGCGCTTTCACCACCTTGAACGCCCACACGAGCGGAACAATGGGAAACCAAAGCAGAAGAAACCACCAGCCCGACATCTCTGCAGCGCGCAGCAATGGAATCCATTGCAAACCTGGAATCCACACGAGCCCGCCCGGCACCTTCTTCGCCTTCAACACAATGAGGCGGCAAAGCAATGAAAAGAACAGGTGCATCGCGACACCCGCGGCGGCGAGCGCCACAAAGAAAGGGCGTGTCGGCTGGAAATCCCGCAATTCGGGCGGCAGTTGCTCGCGAACACTGTCCTGAATGGGTTTCAATCTTTCCTCGACCTGAGGGAGGACATCCCGAGCGAGCACAACAGGCAGGATCACCTTTTTGTATTTTCGCGGCGGCGCCGAGTAGCCAAGCACCCGCTTCGCATCGTCGGAAAGATCGTCCACCCGAATGTTTCCCATGCCGCCCGCGTGGTGAATGAAAATGTAATCCTTGCTCTTGGTGGTCACGGTCACGTTGCTGTACGTGGCGGTGGTCGTCATCAAAACGGGGATGACTTGATCGGCAGCGCGAACGTTCACGACAGCCGCCAGCAGCAGGATCGAATTCAGGATGCGGTTCATCCACGAAGGAAATCCGCGCATTCCCACGACGCTGTCCATTGTCTGTCCCGCTCTGTTCAAATTCTTCATAACGAGTCGAATTGAACAACGAAGGCACGAACCGTACCAGCCTGCGCCTCCGGGGTGAGCGCTTAAGGAGGGTAGGAATCACCCCGATGGGGTTGTCAGACAAACACTGAATCCAAATAGCGCGGCAGGCTGAGTGACAGCAACCTGCACAGAATCCAATGTGACGGCGTGAGAGCGAAAGCCAATAAACACAAAGCGGTATTGCCGATCGGACGCACAGCTCGCCTGGCGTGTGAAATTGAAGCCCTGCGGGCGGATTGCTGCAAAGCAGCCTGTCTCCTCGCCCAAGGTGAGACCCAGGACGAGTCTGAACTCGAAGAATGCGCCCGATTGGACGACGCGCTGGCGGAAGCCCACGCCCTTCTCAAATCCACCCTGACCCAGGTCATCATGTCCCGCCTCAAGCGACGGAGCCGGGCTGGGACGTCGGAAGTCTGATTAACGGACAGCGTTGGCTTGTTCGACGGCGGCGGGTCTCTCCCGTCCCGTGGCGGCAAGGGGTGCCGAAGGCTGGATTACAGATGACAACTTTATCCCGGATTCAGTCATGTCCGACGCGAGTTGTTGCAGCGCTCCCTGAACTTTCTGTGTATTTGTCTCGGCGTTGCGGACGACGTCCCGCGCCGCCGCCAGCCCCTCAGCGTTAAGATCAGTCCCCAGGCTGCGCTGAATGTCGCTGAAATAGCTCATAAATGGCCTGACTACGGCCTGGGTTTCTTCGTAACGATTGCACACAAACGCCACCTGATTGCTCACGGCCTGTTTGCGCGCCTCGCTCGTGCTGCGAATCACTTCGTAATTCATCGCGGCCAATTGTGCATCCCAGGCGGCAAAATATTCCGCGCTCGTTTCCTTCAATTGCGCCATTGCGACATCGCTGCGCTCCACCGCGGCGAGGAGCCTGTCGAGAGAAGCGCTGTAAGCTTTGAAGGGCGGCTTGAGATCACTGGCCGGACTGTTCACAAGAGTCGACAAAGCCACGATCGTTTCATCGAGAGCCTGGTTTTGGGCCTCCACCGTGCGGCTCGCGCGTTGCAGGCTGTCGGCTGTCTTGTCGCCGGTCCGATAACCAACACTGCTGCATCCGGTCACGCCAGCCAGAAGCAATCCGGCCAGGAGCCACGTCGAAGATTGAGCGCTTGAAGTTTTCATCTCGTGTTCCCCGTTTAAAGCAGGTTTCCAATGTCCAATACATGGGGTGGATTGCCGGGGAATCGGCCCATCCGTAGATTTAGGGAAGTAGGCGCGGTCCTTGCTTATTGAGTGGCATGAAAGCATTCGCCGCAAGTTCCTCCCCCGGGGCGCACGTTCGGAATTTCTATACCGAGAACCTCGCGCCAGTGAATCATCATGAAGAAACACAGTTTCGCGGATGGGATGCCGCGCTCCTCGTTGTCTTGTTTCTGGAAGTCGCGATCCTGATGCGTCTTGTTTTGGCCACATGAATGCCACCCACAGCGCCTGCGAAACAACGGGCGGCGTCAGCGAGGTGGACAGATTGCGCGAGCGCCTGGAGACAGCGAGCTTTGAGGCGCGCTTCTATCGCGGTCTCTGTTGGGCTCTGCTGGCAATGGGCGCCATCGGCACTCTCGCCCACTTATTGAACCGCTGATCCGCGACGCGACCGCAGCCGCCTCAGCCGCGCAACAATCCGCCTTCGGGACAAGGTGTCGTTCACTCCCTTCTGTTGCCCCCTTTCGAGAAACAAAAAAGCCGCCCGCAAAGGACGGCCTGAAAACCGGGAAAAGTCTTCGCCGAAAGCTTACTTGAGCTTGCCGAGCGTTTCTTGAATCGCCTGAAAATTGGGCAGGTCCTTGGGCGTTGGTGTCTGTTCGCTGTATTGCACCACGCCGTCCTTGTCGATCACGAACGCCGCGCGCGCCGCGGTCGAACCAAATCCGAGCAGGTCGTCCAGCAGAACTCCGTAGGCTTTCGCGGTGGTCTTGTTCAAGTCGCTCGCCAGCGTGATACCGATCTTTTCCTTCTGCGCCCAGGCTTCCTGCGCGAACGGGCTGTCGACGCTGATTGCAATCACATCCGCATTGAGGCCGGAATAGGAGTTCAAGCCCGCGGTGATATCGCACATCTCTTTGGTGCAGACGCTGGTGAACGCGAGCGGGAAGAAGAGAACCACCGTGTTTTTCTTGCCCGCGTTGTTGCTGAGTTTCACGTCTACCACGCCGGTGGATTGTTTCGATTTAAGACTGAAATCCGGCGCCTTTGAGCCAACAGAGATTGCCATAGTAATTGAGCGTTGTTGTTTTTGATTCGTTTCAGGGACGGGCGAATCATAACGCCCGCGGCGAGAGTGTCAAATGCCTGCGGAATCTCCCGCTCACCTTCTGCCGTCATACCAGGTATGGCACGCTTCCCGGTTTGTGAGCGTTTTGCCTCCCGCCAGCAACGTTCGCAACATGAACCGCGCATGCTCTGCCGGCGTGTAAAGGTGGATCTTGCGGGCCGAGGTTTTCAATGGGTGCCGATGCAGAATCACGATCTTCTTGCGCCGGCGCCGTGCGAGTTTCTTCAAGCGCTTGCTCAGGTCGATTTCCTCAGCCGCAAAAAGCTCGGTGCTGAAACCGCCCACTTCTCGAAACGCGGCGTGCTCGCAAAAAATGAACGAGCCGGCGGCCCATCGGAACATCCGGCTGACGGTATTCCACATTCCAGCGAACCAGGACGCCCGCGGATGATTCCCCATCAGGGCGACAACCGAACCGCCCGCAAGGCATTTGCCCGACTCGATTTGTTGCGCGACATCCTCGAACAGCTCCGCGCTGGGATGCGAATCGGCATCAATGAAAATCAGCCAGTCACCCTTTGCAGCCGCAGCGCTTCGATTGCGGGCGCGCGCGATTTGGTTGATGGGTTCGAAAACAACCTGGGCGCCAGCAGCCTCAGCGATCTCCGCAGTGCGGTCGCTTGAATTGTTGTTGCAAACAATCAGTTCCGTCTGCCACGCGCGCCCCGCGAACGGCCCCTGTGCCGCCTGAATCTGCCGCAATGTCTCGCCAATCAAACGTTCCTCGTTGTAGGCAGGGACAATGATTGAGATGAGCATGCGCCTTAACTGATCTGCGATGGCATGAAAGTCAAGCTGTCCTCCTCCGCAGATCGGCGGCTTGTCTTCATGCGCCCACTGCCGCACAGTCAGCCTTCATGAAAGTCATGGCTTTCCCGCTGCAGCTGGCGCTGGCTCTTTTCACTTACTCAATTTCGCCGGCGCAAACCAATCGCTCCAACTTTGATCTCGTGCGGCAGTTGAACGAGGCGTTTGTCCGCGTTGCCGAAACAGTTTCGCCCGCAGTGGTGGTCATAAGCGTCACCGAAAAGCCGCCGCAGTTTTCCCGCCTCGATGATGTGCAGGGCATGCCTCCCAAACGAAATGAACGTCAGTCCCAAGACCCTTTCGATGAGCCCATGGAAGGCCGCGGCTCGGGAATGATCATCCGCAAGAATGGCTACATCCTGACCAACGGCCATGTTGTCCGGGATGCCGACGCCATCACTGTGCGCCTGTTCGACGGGCGCGAGTTCAGCGCGCAGGTTCGCGGGATTGACGAGATCTCAGACGTGGCAATTTTGAAGATCGAAGCCGGCGACCTTCCTGTCGTGCGATTGGGTGATTCCACGCGCGTACGCGTTGGTGAGTTCGCCATCGCGATCGGGGCGCCGTTCCGGCTCGACTACAGCGTCACGGTCGGGCACATCAGCGCGAAAAGCCGCTCGCAGGTGGTCCCCTCTTTCCTGAACACACAAATCATGGACCAGGACTTTCTCCAAACGGATGCCAACATCAACCCAGGCAACAGCGGCGGACCGCTCGTGAACATCGAGGGCGAAGTAATTGGCGTGAACACTTTGGTCCGCGGCATGAGCATCGGCATTGGATTCGCCATTCCCATTAACCTCGCGAAGGAGATTGGCGAACAATTAATCCTGGAAGGACGATTTGTCCGCCCGTGGCTGGGCGTCGAAATCAAGTCCTTGAGCGACGAACCTGAATTGCGTCGAACCTTGACCAATATCACGCACGGAGTGGTCGTTGTCGCCGTTGTGCCGGAAAGCCCGGCGGCCAAGTCCGATCTGCGGGAGAATGACGTCATCGCGACCATCGACGGCGATCCGGTTGTCACGGCCCAGCAGTTGCGCAACCTGGTTCGTGCGAAGACGATCGGTCAGACAGTTTCGCTGGGAATCTGGCGCAATCGCGAAAAGCTTTCTGTCAGCGTGGAAACTGCGCGCTACGATCCCCCCGGCCAGCCTTCGAAACCAGCCAGCACGCAGGATTCCCAAACGCCACGGTGATGGCTCGCGGCAGCAAGGAGCGCAGGCTTCAGCCTGTTCAGCACTGTCACATCCCGTGCGTCGGCCTGTTCCCACGTGCCTCTCAGTTCTGATGCTTAAGCGGCACGAATGCCGCGCTCCTTTAAGCCGACTGCAAGCCGGTGCTCCACCTTCCATCCAATTTTGCCAATTGCCATGGGCGCTGCCCGGCCCGTACTTTACGCCCATGCGGTTCATCGCGAACATCATTGAGAAATTGCAGCGGCATCCCAAACGGATCGTCTTCCCGGAGGGATTGGAAGCGCGCGTTCTCCAGGCTGCACGCCAGTTTTATTCCCTGCAACTGGGTGCGCCAATCCTGCTTGGCGATCGCACGAAGGTCAAAGCGATGGCCGAAGATCTCAACATCTCCCTCGAAGGCATTCGCGTCATCAATCCGGCCGAGAGTGAGGACCTCGATAACTTCGCCCGGCGCTTTGCCGCGCTGCGACGTTCCCGCGGACTCAAGCCGCCCGAGGCGCGCGACGCCGTCATGCAACCCAATTACTTTGGCGCCATGATGCTGGCAATGCACCAGGCGGATGGCCTGGTTTCCGGCACCAGCCACACCACGGGCAGCGTGCTGCGGCCGCTGTTTCAAATTGTGAAAATGGCACCCCAGGCGAACACGGTTTCGAGCTGCCAGATCATGGAAGTGGAGGATTCGCGCTTTGGTGAGCAAGGGGTCCTGTTCATGGCGGACTGCGGCGTGATTCCCGAGCCTAACGTCGATCAATTGGCGGACATTGCAGTCTCGACAGCGCAGGTCGCGCGTCAACTTTTGGGAATTCGACCACGCGTCGCCCTGCTTTCTTTCTCAACCAAGGGCAGCGCGATGCATCCCACAATCGGACGCGTCCAGGCCGCGACTGCGCTCGCACGCCAAAAGGCGGAGCAGATCGCGCTCGAAGCGGATTTCGATGGCGAGCTGCAGGTCGACGCCGCGCTCGTGCCCGAGATCGCATCACGCAAGCTTCCCGACAGCAAAGTTGCGGGCCAGGCCAACGTGCTCGTTTTTCCCGAACTCAACTCCGGCAATATCGCAAGCAAGCTGGTTCGCCATATGGCCCGCGCCAACGCTTATGGCCAAATCCTTCTGGGACTGGATCGGCCGGCGGCGGATGTTTCACGCGGTTCAAATGCGCACGACATCCTGGGTGTGGCCGCCATCGTAGGCGTCCAGTCGATTGAGTATTCCCATCTCTATCCAGGCGCGGGCAGCCGCCTTCCGGGCGAATGATTGGCGTTCAGCCATCGATGTCATGAACACCACCACGCCGCGTTTGTTTATTGCCGCGACCCGCCAAAACGATGGCAAGACCACGGCGTCGCTCGGGTTGATTGCGGCCCTGCAGCAGTACTTCCCACGCGTCGGTTACATCAAACCGGTTGGCCAGCGGTTTGTCGAAGTGGAGGAACAGAAAATCGACGAAGACACTGTGCTCATGGACAGCGTCTACAGCATGAATTGTCCGCTGGTGGACATGAGTCCGATCGCGGTAGAGCCGGACTTCACGCGGCGCTATCTGGAGTCCGCCAACAACGAGGCGCTCGTGAAACGCATCCGCAAAGCGTTCGATCGCGTCGCGTGGGAAAAGGATTTTGTCCTGTGCGAAGGTTCGGGTCACGCAGGCGTGGGCTCCGTGTTCGACCTTTCAAACGCGCAGGTTGCCCGAACGCTCGGCGCAAAGGTGCTCATCGTCACGCAGGGCGGCATTGGAAAACCCATCGATGAGGTCGCGCTCAACCAGGCGCTCTTTGAAAAGGAAGGCGTCGAAATCGTCGGCGTGATTCTGAACAAGGTCCTGGGCGAGAAGATTGATTACATCAGCGACTTCGCCCGCCGCGGGCTGAAGCGGCGCGGGCTTGAACTGCTGGGGGTCATTCCGCATCAGCGCGTGCTCTCGTGTCCGACCGTGGATCTCGTGCGCGAAGAATTGGGGGCCGAGCTCCTGAACGCACCGCGCAACCTCAACAGCCTTGTCAACGACGTCATTGTGGGCGCGATGGGCGTGAAGAACGCCATGCATTATTTCCGCCGCGACGCGCTGCTCATCACGCCCGGGGATCGCGAGGACATCATCCTGGCCGCCTGCACCGGCCTCGATGCGCAGAGCGAAACCAAAATGGCGGGCCTGGTTTTAACGGGCAATCTGCGGCCTGGAGCTGAATTGTTGAAAGTCATCCGCGCCATGCCCATTCCCGTCCTGCTTGTCCCGCAGGACAGCTACGAAGTGGCGGCCAAGGTTCACGACTTGACAGTAAAGACCAGGCCGAACGACGCGGAAAAAATTTCACTGATCCGCGATATCATCGCGCGCAACGTGAACGTTCCCAAGATTGTTGAGGCGATCAAACATGTCCCTGACCATTCCATTTAATCCCGCGTTGAAGGAACTCCCGGTTTACCAGCCGGGCCGTCCGATTGAGGAAGTCGCTCGCGAGTTGAACCTCCCGGCGTCCGCGATCATCAAGCTCGCCTCGAATGAAAATCCGCTGGGTCCCTCCCCTGCCGCGCTTCAGGCCATGCGGGACGTGCTCGCCCACCTGCACCTGTATCCCGATGGCAATGCGTTTTACCTCAAGCAGAAGCTCGCGCAAAAGCTCGACGTGAACACCGGGAATCTGATTCTCGGGAACGGTTCAAACGAGATCATTGAATTTGTCGGGCACGCATTGATGCAACCTGGAACCGATGTCGTGGCCGCCCAATATTGTTTCGCGATCTATCCGCTGGTCGCCAAAATATTCGGCGCGAACGTCATCACCGTTCCGGCTCGCGATTTCGGGCACGACCTGGAGGCAATGTTGAAGGCGATCACGCCAGCGACGCGTGTCGTGTTTGTTGCCAACCCCAATAACCCCACGGGCACCGTGGTGCCACGGGCACAGTTGATTGACTTTGCGGACAAGGTCCCGGCGAACGTGCTGCTCGTCATCGACGAAGCGTACATCGAGTTCCTGGACGACGCGGCCGACTTCGTGGCGGACATCCGCGCTGGCGGGCGCGCCAACGTGCTGCTGATGCGGACGTTTTCAAAAATCTTCGGTCTCGCCGGATTGCGCCTGGGATACGGGATCGCAGCGCCCGAAGTGATTGCAACGCTCGAAAAGGTGCGGCAACCGTTCAACATCAATGCCATTGCGCAGGCGGGCGCGATCGCCGCGCTCGATGATGAAGCCCACATGGAGAAGACGCGGGAAAACAACCGGCGCGGCCTTCTCTTCTATCAGGCTGCATTCAACGAGCTGCAGTTGGAATTCGTGGCGTCGTCCGCGAACTTTGTTCTCGTGAAGGTGGGGGAGGGACAGCGCGTGTTCAACGACCTCCAAAGGCTCGGCGTGATTGTGCGCCCGATGGGCGGGTACCAGCTGCCGGAATGGATCCGCATCTCGGTTGGATCCCCACAAGAAAACGAACGCTGCCTGCAGGCTGTCCGCAAGGTGCTGTCCCCGCAGCCCGCTTAACCCGTCAAAACCGCCGGCCGATCAAACAAGCCTGGTCATGAAAACGCTGTTGGGATCGGGCTTGTACGCAGCGAATGGCGCGCATTCCTGAAATCCGAATTTCCGATACAAGCTGCGCGCCGGCTCAAAGAACGGCATCGCACCCGTCTCAAGACTGAGTCGTCGATACCCCCGTTCCTGGGCTTCGCTGATGACGTGCGTCAGCAATCGCGCGCCGATTCCCTGCCGGCGGAACATTCCTGATGTGCGCATGGATTTGATTTCGCCATGCTCTGCATCAAGCTGCTTCAAGGCGCAGCAGCCAGCGATTACGCCGTGTTGCCTGAGCGTCCAAAACGTGATCTCCGGTTTGCGCAACCCGGCGAGATCGAGTGCATGCTTGCTTTCGGGAGGCGAAAACGCGCGCATATCCTGGATGTGCTCTTCGAGGAAGGCGGCGATTTCAGAGCCTTGAAGGTTATCTAATTCGATCTTCGATCCTGCGTTGTTCTGTTGGTCTAGGTTCATAAGGCGTCGTTTCGCGCCTGAAGGATTTAAGGCGCGCGATTCGTTTCGATCGGAACACCGCCGCCGTCCAAATCCTGTTCGGCAACAAGCTTCCCGCCTTCATCAAACTCGCGTGTGGATTTGGGTGTTCCGTCCGCGCTGTAATTCATGATCAGGCGAATCCGTCCATCGCGATCAACATAATGAGCATGGTTCGGCAAGCCGTTCGAATAGAAGAGCGTTCCAAGCGGAGTGCCATCGGGATGAAACCGCCGCACAAGGTGAAGGGTTCCGTCAGGGTTAAATTCCTTTGCCACTTTCTGCCCTGGCTCTGCCTTCGTTTTTTCCGACGCTTCGGGAGCGCGACAGCCGGCAAGCGCGATTGCCGTGATCACCGCCAAACCAAATGCCGCGCGTGCGCCAGTTCTCATCCAATGCATGCGTAACTGAAACCACAGCGGCCAGCCCAAGTAAACCCTGTTCGTGCCCTCCCTTTGATCGCAAGACAACTTTCAACCTTTTGAGTTTTGAGATTGGGCATCGATGCCACATGCTGCGGGCATGAGCCAGTATGACTTTGACGTCGCGGTGATTGGCGGCGGCAGCGGCGGCTATGCTGCGGCGCGGACCGCCGCAGCGGAAGGATTGAAGACAGCCGTGATCGAAGGCGGTTCCGAGGTGGGCGGCCTCTGCATTCTGCGCGGCTGCATGCCAACGAAAGCGCTCCTCCACGCAGCCGAAGTGATGCACACCGTTTCGCACCCGGAAAAGTTCGGCATCCGCGCGGAAGGCGTTACCTTCGATTTTGCCAAAGTAATGGCGCGCAAAAACAGCCTGATCCAGGAGTTTGCTGATTACCGGGTTCAACAACTCAACAGCGGCAAGTTCGCGTTCATTCGCGCACAAGCGCGGTTCGCCGACGAACATTCCCTCGAGCTCGCCGATGCTTCGGGCGCAACCCGAACGCTGAGCGCGGCACATTTCATTCTCGCGACGGGCTCGCGCATCACGCCGTCGCCGCTGGCGGACCTGGACACGGTCGGCTATTTGACAAGTGACTCCGCGCTCGCACTGGATCGGCTGCCGCGTTCCATGATCGTCCTCGGCGGCGGGGCAGTCGCACTCGAATTCGCTCAGTTCTTCATTCGCTTTGGCGTCAAGGTCACGCTGATCCAGCGGAGCCTGCACGTCCTTCATGAAATGGATACGGATGCCGCCAGGGTGGTCGAGCAGGTGTTTCGCCGGGAAGGCGCCGCGGTTTATACCGGAACCAAACTTATGTCCGCTCGCGCACTTGGCTCACAAAAGGAAGTAACGTTCGAGCACTCAGGCGAACTGCGGCGGGTGCTCGCCGACGAGATTTTTTATGCGCTCGGCAGAACGCCCAACATCGCCGGGCTCGGGCTGGACCGCATCGGGGTGGAACTTGAGTTTTCACGGATCCGCACGAACGATCACATGCAAACTTCGATACCGCATATTTATGCGGCTGGCGATTGCACGGGTCTGCACGAGATTGTGCACATTGCAATCCAGCAGGGCGAAACCGCGGCGTTCAACATCGCGCATCCCGACGTGAGGCGTTCCATCGATTACCGCCTCCTCAGCGAGGTTGTCTTCACCGACCCGCAGGTTGCAGCGGTCGGGCTGACGGAAAAACGGGCGCATGTGCGGAACATTCCATACATCGTGGCGAGTTATCCCTTCGCCGATCACGGGAAGTCTTTGATCATGGGTGCGACCGACGGTTTTGTGAAACTGCTGGCGGACCAGCAAACGGGCGAGATCCTGGGCGGCAGTTGCGTCGGACCCATGGGGGGTGAGTTGATCCATGAAATCATCGCGGCCATGTTCCGGCGGATGACGGTCAACGAGCTGGCCCTGATGCCGCACTACCACCCGACCCTCGCCGAAATCTGGACGTATCCAGCCGAGGAGCTGGCGGAACAGGTTCGATGATCGTGCCGCTTTCGCGCTCGATGAAATGCAACGGACGAGGGACTCACAAGCCCTTCCCTACGTGCTTTTGCTTATGGCTGGCAGGCTTGTTTTTTCGAATTTGAGCAATAGACTCTCTGCATGAAGAATGATGTCGTTCCCGTTCAAATTCGGGGAATTCTGCCGGCCAACAGCGGCTGCGCGTTGTTCGTGGGGAATGATGAAAAGGTCTTCGTGATCAACGTGGAACCCCAAATGGGAATGATCATCAGCAACTTCCTGAGAGACACCCCCAAGGAACGGCCCCTCACACACGACCTGATTCAAAGCATCTTCAAAGGCTTCGATATCCAGGTCGAACGGATCGTCATCACGGAACTGAAGAACTCCACCTATTTCGCGCGGCTGATCCTCCGCCAGCAGAATGAGATTGCGAAGAAGCTCGTCGAGATCGATGCGCGCCCGAGCGATTGTCTTGCACTCGCGACCGCGCAGAAGCGCCCCATCTATGTCGCGAGCCCGTTGTTCGACCAGGTGGAAGACATGAGCGAAGTGCTGGATCGAATCAACGAAACCGGCAGTGAACCGGATCCCGAATAGCCGATGCCTCCTGCCGCCAAGAAAGCCGCACCCCTCCTCCTCGTCTGCGGCGATGACGACTTTGCCGTCAAGCAACGCGCCCGCCAGGTCTACCAGCAGTGGTCTTCCGAACTTGGTGGAATGGACCACGAAATTCTCGATGCGTCCGTTGGCAACAGTGGCGAAGCCTTGAAGGTGCTGGGACGCTTGCGCGAAGCGCTTCAAACACTGCCATTTTTCGGGGGCGGGAAAGTCATCTGGTTGAAGGACTGCAATTTCCTCGGCGACGAACGCGCGGCCAGTTCCGCTGCAGTCACGGAGAACCTCGCGAGCCTTGCGCAGGATCTCAAGGAATTCCCATGGGAGAACGTCCGCCTCATTCTGAGCGCAGGAAAAGTCGACAAGCGCAAAGCGTTCTACAAAACCCTCGACAAGCTTGGCACCGTTGAAGCCTTCGCAGGGCTGTCGGCAGATGATAGCGATTGGACGACCCAGGCAGAGAGCCTCGCACGCAAGGCCCTTCGGCAGAGGAAGAAGGATATCGATGTCGAGGCGCTCGCGGAACTCGTAAGCCGCGTCGGACCCAGTTCCAGCCTCCTCGAAAGCGAGATTGAAAAACTCTCGCTGTATGTCGGCGACCGCGCCGAAGTGCAATTGGACGACGTGAACGCCATCTGCACCCGGAACAAGACGGCGCGGGCTTTCGCATTGGGCGATGCGCTCGGCAACCGGAATCTGCCCGAGTTGCTGCGGCGCCTCGACGAGCAGTTTTGGGAAATGAAGTTTGATTCCCAGCAATCGGAAATCGGAGTTCTTTATGGATTGATCTCCAAAGTCAGGACCATGCTTCTCCTGAAAGAAATGATTCGCGAAGGCTGGGTAAAACCTGAGGGCGATTACAACCGTTTCAAGGCGCAACTCGAGCAGGTTCCCGCCGGCAGTCTTCCTGCTGATCGCCGATTCAATCCGTTGGCCTTGAATCCCTACATGCTTTACAAAGCCCTGCCGCAGGTGAAACAGTACGATCAATCCGAACTGGTGCGAGCAATGGACCTGCTCTTGCAATGCAATCGAAAGCTGGTGTCGAGCCAGACCGATCGCGCGCTCGTCTTGCAACAGGTGCTGGTTCAAATTGTAAGCCGAAGTGAATCAACGGCCCGCCGCGGCCGTAATGCAGTTTCGGGAATGTCGAAGTAACCATGAGCACGCCGTCAGCAAGAATTTTGGTCAAAGTCGGGGAAAAATGTGCCTGCATCAGGATTTCGGGTCGGGCGAATTTCACGTCGAGCATCGACTTCAAAACGCTCGTCAATGAACTGCTTCAGAAAGGCTACAATTACTTTGTCCTCGACCTCCGGGAATGCACTCTGATGGACAGCACGTTCCTGGGAGTACTCGCAGGTTTCGGCCTGCGGGTGACCGCACCGCAACCGGATCAGCAGACACGCACCATCGAGCTTTATAATCCGAATCCCCGCATCACCGACCTGCTGGAAAATCTCGGTGTATTGCACCTGTTCCGTTTGCAGCAGGGCGAGGTCTGCCTTCCAGAGCCGACCACCGATCACAATCACTCCCCGGGCGCTCCGTCGCGCGAGGAAGTGACGCAAACCTGCCTTGAAGCGCATCGAACCTTGATGGACCTCAGCCCCGAAAACGCCGCGCGCTTCAAGGACGTGGCTGCGTTTCTCGCCGAGGACTTGAAGAAGATGAAGGCGACCGCCCAGTAGAGGCGGCGTGCCGGGAACACTCACGGCCGTTGCGGAGCGCCGCCTTTCAGCCCGCTTACCGCTCACGGACTGAAAGACGCGTCCTCAAGCCTGACGGTTGACGCAAGGCTGCAGACTCGAGCAGCTCAAAGCCTGCGCTCCAACAGTGCGTTCACGCCTCCAGGCACCGTCAATCCATTACTCTCCGAGGTTCCGCTTGAGCAGCGCATTCAGCTTTGCTGGTGAAAGAACCGTTACCATGCGGCCTTTCACAGCAATCAGTCTCTGCTCGCGGAACTTTCCCAGCGTGCGCGAAAACGTTTCGCTGATTGTTCCAAGTTCCGCTGCCAGGACACGCTTGGTCATCGTCAGTTCAATGTTGACCGCGCGATCCGCCTGCGGATTCGGACAACGCTTCACCAGCCAATTCGCGAGCCGCGTTTCCACATCCTTTAACGTCAGGTCCTCCAACTGCCCAACGAGCACCCGCAGATGGCTGCTCATGGATCCCAACATGCGCAACGCAAGTTCAGGCTGGCGCTTGAGCAATTCCAGGATTCCGGCCTTCTGCACGAGCAGCACCTGGCTCGGTTCGATCGCGCGCGCGTCAGCCGGGTAACCCCGCTCCGACGCAAGCGCCACTTCGGCGAACGAATCGCCCGCGCGAAACACGTGGATCACCTGCTCCTTTCCCGCCGCGTTCACGCGATGCACATTGATGGCGCCGCGTTGCACAACGTAAAACCCCACGGCTGCATCACCCTCGTGAAACAGATACTCACCCTTGTCGAGCACCTTGAGACTGGTGATGGTTGCAATGTTCTCCAGGTCGCTCGTCGAGAGTCCGGTAAACAACTGGCAACTGCGAAGCGTGTTGATCGTCGCCACCGTTCTGAAGTCAGTGAGCGTGGCCATGTCAGGATTCCTCCCTCCAAAAATAAACGATCCAGTCGGCGCCGGTTCCCTTTTCCACCTTCGATGCAAATCCTTCGCTTCCGAATTTCTCAACCAGGGGCGACGGCAAAAAAGGCGCCACGACCATCAGTCCCCTGCCCGCCTCCAGGGCATCCACGCGTTTTCGGATTTCCGGGAAAGGTTCAATGCCGCGACCGATCAGGGTGCGAACGTCGAACCGCGTAAAATTCTTCAAGGGCGGCATGGACAGAACTTAGTCGAGGACGAAAAAAAATTGAATGCCTTTGTTTCCATGGGGTCTCATATTCAGTTCGCTTGAAGACGCAACCGCACATTCAAGACACGTCGGCGACAGGGAAGCCGCCCAGTGGCATCCTTCACGCTGCTTCACAATGGAGAAAGGAACTTCGATTATGACCCGCACAGTGGAAAACGTGAGCGAAGTAGTGAAGAATCAAAAGCATCCCTTCCGGAAAACCGACAGTCATCCCAAAAAAACCCTCAAAAACCGCTACGAACGGCGTAAAATCAAAGAATTCATCAACCTGACGGACTGGCTCGCGGACGACGACCTCTGAAGTCACTCAAAACCAGCTGTCCTCTTTCGAGCCAGGAGTGTCAAAGTTCCGCCCTGGCGAAGCATGCCGGCCAGGAGAATCGTCGGAAGTCCGGCGAGCCCGAAAACGCTTCCGAGGACGAGAGACGCAAAGACTTGGAAGCCGGACCCGGTGCCTTGTCCCAGGATTTTTGCCGGACCTTGGCGTAGAAAATTGTAGAGCAGGTTGTGTCGAAGGCCTGTGCGGTTCAGGAGCGATTGCACGAAGCTGAACAGGTCGTATTCGAACGCAAACCCCGACGAAACAATCACCTCGAATCCATTCTCGTCCAGCAGCTGCCGCAATCTTCCACGCGGGAAATGAACGAGATGCCGCGGCACATCGAGGTGAAACCATTTGTCGCGGCAGAGACGTGCCTCCCAGCCCCCAAAGTTCGGAATTCCAATCAGAACCACGCCACCGGGTTTCAAGAGTCCATTAACTTCCGACAGGATTGCGCTCGGATCGCGCACGTGCTCGAGCACGTGCCACAGCGTTACAGCATCGAACTTTTCGGAAAGCTGAAGCGCGGAAAGTTCGCCGATGTGGACGTTCAAGCCTAGGACGGCGCGAGCATAACTGGCCGCAGCGTCGGAAAACTCGGTTCCCTCTGTCTCCCAACCGCGCCGGCGAAACGCGTCCAGCAGCAATCCGCGACCGCAGCCGACATCGAGCACTTTCCTTTTGCCTTCGCTGCAATGTTGTTCCACGAGACCGGCGCGATGGCGATATAACGTGCGTTGCAGGATCTCTACGGGAGCCGGGAATCGGCTGTTGCTCGCGGACCCGTAGTACGACGCTGGATAATAGGGAGAGAGGTCAAGCGGCTGCGGCCACGTGAGCGTGTTGCCGCAGGCCGGACAAATGACAATCTCGAAGCGATCACCCGTGATGTAATCGCGCGCGGGGAAAAGCGTTTCGAGTTGAGTTGAAGGATGCGAACAATGAGCCATTCGCCGCAGAGCCTAGAGACGCTGCCGTTAGGTCGTCAATCGTCGCGCGCGCTACGTAGTGCAGCTTCCAAACCTCGAAAAAAAGGGACGCCATCAGGCGTCCCCGGGTTGGGAGAAGAATGAAGCGCAGAAGTCGCGCTCCCTCCCGATCTGCAGGCGAGTCAAGGAACTCCCTGCAGCAGAGTTCCGTCTTCGGCAACTTTCATCGTTGGATTCTTGCCGGAGTCGGCGAACTCAATCGTATAAATCACGCGCCCTTCATCCTCGTTTCGTTCGACATCCCGGATCTCGCCATTTGGCGCATGTGCCTGGATTGTGCTCTGCACCTTGGCGGGAAGGGAGCTGATCTTGGTGCCGACCGCGCCAGTGGGCGTTAGTGCCTTCTCAAGCGTGCCGACAATCCCCTCCGTTTTTGCCGTGCCCTCGCTGTTCAGCACACGTCCATCAGCGGAAACCAGCAGCTTTGGATTCACCCCTGAATCGCGAAATTCAATTTCAAATATCTGGATCCCGTTTTCCTCGCGCGTGTCCACATGCGCTATTTCGGCATTGGGCGCCTGATTGCGAACTGCTTTCTGAACTTCGGAAGGCAGCGCATTAAAATCCTGCGAGGCCTGTTCGACGGTGCGATTACATCCAGCGAGCAACGACGCTGCCATTGCGAGGGGTATGAGGTATGTCTTCATAAGTGTTTTCCTGCCCCCAAATTACGCGTTGGTCCCCATCGACCAAAGTAGGTGATGTTCCACGGGCACAATCACCCAGCATGCCTAAGGTCGGTTACGAATTGCTCAAACGATAGAATTGATCGGCGCCGATTGTGAATGTCGTCACGATGTTGTTCGTTCCCGCAAGGGCCGGCAGAGCCAGCATTGGCGGCCACGCGGGAATGCCAATATTCGTTGTGCCACTCAACGTCGCCGTTTCCGACAGCGAAGCGCTCATCGAGAACTGACCGCTCACCGTGACTGGGCCACTCAAGGTTGCCGAATAGATGAAGCGCATTGAACCGCCGATCAAAACAAACGGTTCAGGCACAGCGATTCCACCGTCAAATATTTCCAGCACGCTACCTTCAACGCGCGTTTCACCTCCCGCCCCTGAGCCGCCCAACGCGTCCTCGTCATAGAGAACCAACGTGCCGCTTTTTAGAATCGTTGTCCCGCATAAAGGTTTGGACCTGCAAATCGGACTCGGGCTTCGTACTGCTATCTCACAATTTCTTGTTTTTTCGGGAACATGTTTGCGCCGGGTTCACATCCCTCCGTGTTGGAGGGCTTTCCTCGAGGCGTGCGAAAATACTTGGAAACCACGAAAGACCCGAACCACACGAAATCCCGCGCAGCATAGAGATGCACCATGACAAACCGCTCTTCCGAAAAGAATCTTGGCGTCCATCGTTGGTCAAAATTCCCTTCTTCAATTCGCGAAATTCCTGTAATTCGCGTAAACGCCGTTTTCCCCCTTCCGTTTTGGTTGCGGCTCGGCAGCTCTATGTTCATTCGTGGTTCAATCCGAAATGCCTCACGCGGAGGTCGCGAAGGGCGCGGAGGAAAGAGAGGTTGGACGGGTTCCAGATTTTAGCTTTTAAGCGTTTCAGCATTGTTCTTCAGAATCCGTGTCCATCAGTGTCGATCCGTGGTTGAATATCCCTCTCTCTTCTGGCCGCTTGTCTGCGTCCAGATTGACCAGAGGGTTGCACGATTCACAAAACCGTGTTCCTTTTCGGGTAGATCAAGGTTATGAAAACTCGTTTCGAACTGGATGAACGCGGGATTATTCTTTCCTGCACGCAATGCGGAAGCCGCAATCGACTTGCCTACGATCGCCTCAACCAAACTTTCCGATGCGGCCGTTGCCAGACTCAACTGGGACCACCGAACGAGCCGTTAAACGTCGAATCTGCAGCGCAATTCGACGCACTGACGCAATCGTCGAGCCTGCCGGTGCTGGTCGATTTCTGGGCCGATTGGTGCGGCCCTTGCAAAATGGTCGCACCCGAATTGCAGAAGGTCGCGTCGCAAAATGCAGGTGAGTTCATCGTTGCCAAGGTAAACACAGAACTGCTGTCACAGGTCGCCCAACGCTTTTCGATCAACAGCATTCCAACGTTGATCCTGTTTCGCCACGGTCGCGACGTAACGCGGCAATCCGGCGCCATGCCAGCCGCTGCGATTCGCCATTTTGTCCATCAGCATTCCGGAGACGTTCATGCCTGATGCCTTCGCCGCGGCCCGGCGGACGATGCGCGGTGTCAACCCGGCAGCGGATGAGGTGTCTCCCGAATTCAACTGTCACTCTGATGACGAGGTTGAATCGATTCTCCAGGCGGCAAGTGTAGCTGCGGTGCTTCAGCGTCAGCGTTCATACCCAGAACGTGCAAGCCGAATGCGAAGGGCAGACGCGTTCTTGAGGGACGTCGTCAGGAACTCGGAACGGTGATCATTGAAGCAGGCGTGGTCTCTGTGAACGGCAGACGAACACGCAAGCCGCAATCGAATAGGCCGGAAACCCGTTTTCACCCTTCCGTTTTGATTGCGGCTCTGCCGCAAGTCGGCGCTCCGCAGCTGAACGGATTTCACACTGGAAGCGTCTTGCACAGTTGATCTATGGTTCATCCATGAGTCATCAAAGCCGCCGCAGCTTCATCAAGTCGGCGTTCCTCGGCGGGGCGGGCGTGATCGCAGCCCCTGCGTTTGTTCCTTCCCGCCTTCCTGCCGCCGAAACAAAGCCGAGCGAACGATTGGTCGCAGGATTCATCGGAATGGGCCGCCAGTCCCGCGGATTGCTTGGCACGTTCCTTCGACACAATACGCAAGTGGTCGCGGTCTGCGATGTCGACCGCACGCGGCGTGAAGCTGCGCGGCAAGTTGTTGAATCGCACAACGCCGACAAATCCGGGGCAGCTTCGCATTCCAATTGCACTGTCTACAGCGACTTCCGCGAACTGCTTGCACGGAAGGACATCGACGTTGTGTGCATTGCCACGCCCGACCATTGGCATGCGATCATAACGATTGCTGCGCTGCAGGCCGGCAAGGATGTGTATTGCGAAAAGCCGCTCACCCAAACGATCCACGAAGCGATTGCCGTGGTGCGCGCGGTGAAGGCGAGCGGACGCATCCTGCAGACTGGCTCAATGCAGCGCTCGAGCAGTGAGTTTCGCATCGCTTGCGAACTGGTGCGGAACGGCGCGATTGGAAAGATCGAGTCTGTGAACTGTTCGTTCGGTCCGCCACCGATTCCGTGCAATCTTCCCGAAGAACCGATGGAGCCTGGATTGGATTGGGATCTCTGGCTCGGCCCTGCCCCACTGCGACCTTACAACTCAATTTTGAGCCCGCGTGGCATTCATAATTTCTATCCCAGGTGGCGTGAGTTTTCTGAGTATGGCGGCGGCAAAGTCACGGATTGGGGAGCACATCACCTCGACATTGCGCAGTGGGGACTTGGAATGGACGAAAGCGGTCCCGTGCAGGCGCTGCCGCCGCAGCAATCGAATGCCGTCAACGGCGCGCAATTGATCTATGCGAATGGCGTGAAGGTAACGCACGTGAACGGGTTCGGAGTGGATTTTCTCGGGACGGAAGGCAGGGTGCGGGTGAATCGCGGAAAATTCATTGTCGAGCGCGATGGCAAAGTGATCGCGAAGTGCGAAGGCCGTCGAGATGAGGAGACGAGCGTGGAGCGCGAAGTGCAAAAGGCGCAACGGGCCTTGTTGCCGGATGCGAAGGTGAAGTTGTACGTCAGCCGGAATCATATTGCTGATTTCCTTGACTGCGTGCGGTCACGGAAGCAGCCGATCACGCACGCAGAAGTCGGCGCCCGCAGCGTGATCTGCTGTCACTTGATGAATCTCGCCTACAAGCATCGAACCACAATCAATTGGGATCCTGCACAACTTCAGCTGGCTGGCAGCGCAGGCGATCCAAGCTGGCTGACGCGAACTTATCGCGGCGATTGGAAGGTTTGAATCGACGGCCGTGCGCCGAATGCCGCGAACACAAACAGCCGGCGAACATTAACCCGCGATAAAGACAGCGCGGCAGAGCCGCAACCAAAACGGGAAGGGGGAAACCGGGTCTACGCGAATTTCGCGAAGATGGACACCGATAAGCACAGATTCGGAAATTGTCTCCTCTGCCTTTTCGCTAGGGAACTCGATATGATTCACTTCAAGTCACTTCTCACCTTATGCATTATTGCATTTGCTTGCCCGCCGTCGAAGGGCTCGATTGTGGTCGTAGTTCCGCCCCCGATATCACCTACGTTCAACCTCACAACGATAGCCACGCCGGCTGAAGGCGGCAGCTTAAGCCAAGGCGCAGTTGCTCATTTAGGAACCCAGAACATCCAAGCCTGGCCCAATGACGGTTGGTTTGTGAAGGGTGTCGTCGTGGAACCTGCCCAAGCCCTGGAAAGATGGTACCGATTTAGATGGTGGCGTCAGGCATCCCTGCCTGACGTGGAGGGCGGGCATCCTTGCCGCCCGGAGAAACCGTGAAGCACGAAGGACGCTGAAATTCTCTTGACGGTCTCGACTGAGTTAACCTTCCTTCCGCCGGGCTGGGAAGCACCGGCTCTACGGCAGGCAAGGATGCCCGCCGCTAGTGCGCTTGGGATACAACGCACATCGCAGGGTGAGAGTCCCTGTCTGGCGGCGCTTCCCGCCAGAGACTGAAGGTAACTGCGGTTCAGAAATGAACCGTGGAGAGCAACTGGAAGTAAACGGATAGTCCGTAGA
>DASPIL010000047.1 GCA_035629175.1 Verrucomicrobiia bacterium
GTATTGTTGTTGGGTAATCATCTGGCTGCCGAGTTGAGGAGGGCTGGCCTGCGGCCAGCCTCCAACTCGCTGCCAAATGCTACCGGCTCACTGGTGATTTTTAATTGGCATTACTGGTGAAAAATAATCGTCACTGTCCACGCGGAGGCACGGGACGAGTTGGTGCACATTCTGACGCAGTATCAGGATGCCGTCAGCACGCCGATCACCATCTTCTTTGACGGATCCACGCCTGCCCGTGGTCCACGGCCGCAAGCGATCAAAGGGCAGGTTGAGGTTCTCTTTTCACGCGCCGGCCAGACAGCCGACCAGATGATTGAGCGCGCGGCGCATCTGTATCAACCGTATGGAGAGGTGCTCGCTGTTACGGATGACCACGCCGAGCGAGACACCGTGATCGCAATGGGCGGTCTTGCGTCCAGCTGCCTCAACTTCGTGCACAGCGTCACGAGCACGTTGACCGAGGTTCGGGGAGATATCGCCGAGCACAATCGCCGGGAACGAACGCGGTTCAATCGTCGAAAATAAAAACGCGCCCCCGAACCCGGCAGCGCGCAGTGATGCTCACCTGGCTGATCAGTTCCCTTCCTTGAGAATCGCCAGGAACTGCTTCATGGCGGGAGAGAGAACCTTGTTCTTCTTGTAAATTGCGGCGAGAGGCCGATAGAACTCGCCGTCCTCCAGCTCAACTGCGGTGAGGGTCTGCTTGTTAATTTCCTGGCTGATCGTGCTGATCGGCACGATTGAAATGCCCGCGTCGATTTCAACGGCGCGCTTTACGGTTTCGATGTTATCGAACTCCATCACTGTATTCACCTCAACGGCGTTTTCCTTCAGGATTTTATCCAAGGCTTTGCGCGTGGGGATGTCGGGTTCGAATCCAATGAACTTCTGGCCCGCAATGGTCTTGAGCTTCGTGGTCTTATACTTCGAGAAGGGATGCTGCGGATGACAAATGAGCACAAGGGGATCTTTTCGCAGCGCGATCACTTCCACCTTTGGATCCCGCGTCGGATACGCCACCAGGCCGAGGTCGACCACGTTGCCCAGCACATCGTCATAAACCTGGTTGGCCCGCCGATATTCCACGTGAACGTGGACCGTGGGATATTCCTTGAGGAAACGTTTGATGTAGGGCGGAAGATCGTGCAGGCCGATGCTGTAAATCGTGGCGACCCGAATGGTTCCTGAAATGATGTCCTTGATTTCCTGCAGCTTGCTATGAAGGGCATCGTAGGTCTGGATGATCTGCTTGGAAAAATCGTAGAGAACCTGCCCCTCGCGGGTGAGGCGAAATTTCTTCTTGCTGCGTTCGATCAGGAGCGACTTGAACTGCCGTTCGAGGGAGCTGATTTGCTGACTGACAGCGGATTGAGTGACACTGTTAATTTGAGCGGCTTTGGTAAAGCTCTCTGTTTCCGCCAGGTCACAGAAAACTTTCAGACTTTCAATTTGCATAAGCAAACTGAATACGAAACTCTCTAATGCAAGTCAACTAATGTTCCCGCCCCAAAACTGCCCTTACCTTGGCCAATAAATCATTAGTGGTAAACGGTTTCTGCAAGTACGGCAGGTCGTCTTCCTGATTGGGAGAGCGAACGAAGCCGCTGGTGCAAAGAACCGGCGTTTCGGGCGACATCCGGCGTATGTGTTCCGCCAATTCCCGGCCGCTCATCGCGGGCATGACCAAGTCCGTGATCACCATGTCGATCGGCGGATCGCGGCGCGCAAACAAGTCGAGCGCCTTCTGTCCGCTGTTCGCCGTCAGCACCCGATATCCGTAAGCGGAAAGTATCGTGCGCACCGCGGCCAGCAGCAGGTCCTCGTCATCGACCATCAGGATCGTTTCCGAGCCGTTCAAGTCGGCCGTTCCCTGGCCGTGGTCCTGCACAATCCGCTTCTCCGCAGGCAGATAGATTCGGACCGAGGTGCCGACTCCGGGCTGGCTGGAGATTGCAACACCGCCTCCGTGGTTCGTCACAATGCCATACACCAGTGCAAGGCCCAGCCCGCGGTGCCCAGCCGCCTTTTTTGTCGTGAAGAACGGCTCAAAAACTCGCGCCAGGATATCGGCTGGAATCCCTGATCCCGTATCGCTGATTTCAACGCAAACATACGTCCCCGGCGCCAGTCGCAGATCTCGATCCTGGGTTCCCTGCGATAACTCCACGTTGCGCGTTTGGACAGTGATGCGGCCGTTGCCGGCGATTGATTCGTTTGCGTTCTCGAGAACCTTGACCACGGCCTGCTGCAGCTTGGCTTCGTCGAAACGGGTCGCGAACAGCTTGCGCTCGAGCTGAACACTCCACGTGATTTGCTTGGTCGTGGAACCCCGGATGATTTCCGTGCCGCGTTGAACGATGGAATTAAGGTTCCCGCTGGCTTGCGATTTCGCTTCCTTGTCCTGCCGGCTGAACGTGCCCAGATCGTTGGCCACCTCCGCCGCGCGCGCAGCCGATTTCTCAACTTCCACGAGAAGATGCCGCCAGGGATTGGTTGCCTCCATCTGGCTCAATATCAGCGATGTGTACCCCAGGATGCTGGTTAGCGCGTTATTGAAGTCGAGGGAGACCGTTCGCGCCAGCTGCAGTGCAACGTCGAGCTTGTGTTTTTGGGCAAGGGTGAAGTCCGTGGGGGAACCTTTTTGATCCGCGGCAAAGGACCAATCGGGCAGGAGCTGAAAAATAAAACATCGCTGCTCCTCGCGCATGAAGGAGCAGATCGACGCCGAGAACGAACTGATCCCGCCGCCCTTGACGCGAAACTTCAGCGAAACCGTCGCGGCCGGGGATCGCTCCCACTGGGCCAGAAATTGTTGGGGAGCGGGACCGTTTTCAGGGGCCCAAATCGCGCCCAGCAGCGGCGCAGCGCCTTCAAGGGCTGTTCCGAACAGTTTACGGGCGGTCTGATTGGAACGCAGGATCGTGCAGGCGTCATTGACCAGCAACGCAGGCCAGCCGGCATTCTCGAGGGCAAACACTTCGTCGAGCTTCATCACGACTTTTCAGACTCGCAGCTTACGGGTTCAGCCTTGGTTCTCAAGGAAACTTTCCCGGAACGGGCCCTTCGCCCGTGTGCCCCGCCACCGTCATTTGGGGCGCGGCTTGCATTATTCAGCGCCTGCCCTAATTTCCGTTGCTCGTATGCAACTGAACAACGACGAAATCCGCCGCTACTCGCGACACCTGATCCTTCCAGAGGTCGGCATGGCCGGCCAAAAAAAGATCCGGTCCACCAGCGTGCTCTGCATTGGCGCCGGGGGCCTCGGCTCACCCATCGCCATGTACCTCGCTGCAGCTGGAATCGGCAAGCTGGGAATCGTGGATTTCGATACCGTTGACTATTCAAATCTGCAACGACAAATCCTGCATACGGACTCTGACGTGGGCAGGTCGAAGGCAGAATCCGCGCAGCAAACCATCGCCGGCATCAACCCCAATGTTGAGGTGGTCCTTCACAAAACGCGTATCAGCAGCGAAAACGCCCTCGATCTCATCCGTCCGTACGACATCGTCGTGGACGGCACAGACAATTTCCCGACGCGGTACCTCACAAATGACGCTTGCGTGCTGCTGAACAAGCCGAACGTATACGGCTCCATCTTCCGTTTCGAAGGCCAGGCGAGCGTGTTTGCGCCGCACCTCGGCGGACCGTGCTATCGATGTCTGTATCCCGAGCCGCCGCCACCTGGAATGGTCCCGAGTTGCGCCGAGGGCGGCGTCCTGGGCGTCCTGCCCGGGATCATCGGATGCATTCAGACGACTGAGATCCTCAAGCTGGCCCTGGGCAAGGGCGAGTCCCTGGTCGGGCGCCTTCTCTTGTTCAACGCACTCGACATGAAATTCCGGGAGTTGCGGCTGCGCAAAGATCCCGCGTGTCCGCTCTGCGGCGAAAATCCGACCATCAAGGAACTTATCGATTATGAAATGTTCTGCGGCATCACGCCCGAACCTGCCGAACCACAGTCGAATCCAGATGAGGTGACGGTTCAGGACATGAAGCAGGCGCTGGAGAATCCTGCACTGGGAATCAAGGTCATCGACGTGCGCGAACCCGATGAATACGAGATTGCACATGTCCAGGGCGTTCCGCTGGTCCCGCTCAGCCAGCTGAACCAGCTGTTCACCGAGCTTGATCCGAACCAGCAGTATTACATCCATTGCAAAGCCGGGGTTCGTTCCATGAAGGCACTTCAGTTTCTGCGCGAGCAGGGATTCAAATACCTCAAGAGCGTCAAGGGCGGGATCACCGCTTGGTCGGAGGAAGTGGACGCTGCCGTTCCCAAGTATTGACTTTCCGTAATTGCCCCTGAAGCCGCTTTGCGCGAGATTGCGGCGTCAGCTATGGCGGAAAAGTCGAAATACCTGAAGGGTCAGTTGCTCCTCGACAGCGGAGATCTCGGTGGATCGTTTTTCCAGCGAACCGTTATCCTCCTTTGCGAGCATAATGCCGAGGGCGCGTTTGGGCTCGTGCTCAACCGTGCAACAGGCAGCAAGGTCGGCGACATGGTGGTGGCCGACCTGCCGGAAAATTTAAAGGAGTGCCCGCTTTTTCTGGGCGGTCCCGTGCAGCCCACCGCCCTAAGCTACCTGCATTCCGACGCGTTCCTGCCGGAGGGCAATGTCATGGCTAATCTCAGCCTCGGCCACTCGCTCGACACGCTTCTCGAAATCGGAGAATCGTTTTCGACCACTCGAAGGATCAAGATGTTTGCGGGCTATTCCGGCTGGAGTCCCGGTCAATTGGAAGACGAGCTGAAGCGCAAAGCCTGGCTCACCCATCCTGCGTCGATAGACCTCGTCTTTGAGCCCGATCCCTCAAAACTCTGGCGGGCGATCCTTGAGCAAAAGGGCTGGAAGTATAAACTGCTCTCGCAGATGCCAGAGGACCCCTCGTCGAACTAACGAACTTGCGCCCTGCCGGCGACAGTGTGCAATCAACGGGCGGCCGCCGTCAGCTTCCTGAAAGCCGCAATGGACCGCTTTTCATCCGGGCAATAGTTCCGCACCCCGACCATTCCGCTGGAGAAAGTCGAGTCGTGGTGTTCGATCACGGGTTGCAAGCCGCCATCGACAAACACTCGCAACCGCGGGCCGTTCGCTTCGACTCTCAACACGTGGAACTTCTCTGCAGCGATGTTGATCGGAGCGGTCCGCAACGACTGCCATGAGTTGTTCACCAACCCCAGTTCGACCTGATTGCGTTCGGCGCTGATGCCAACGTAATAGCCGCGGTATGCATCCGCCCCAATGTCGGGTTTGCTGGCGCGGAAAATCAGCCCAGCGTCTCCGGCTGATGTGACCTTTACTTCAGCTTCGTACGTGAAATTGGTGAAGTCGGTTGCCATGGCAATAGCCTTCGCACCGTTGGCGGAGGCCGGAACCGTGTTCAGCGCGCCTTCATCCACCAACCAGTTCCCACCGAACACGGTCCAGCGTTCCGTCCAACCCGCGTCAAAGTTTTCGTGCAGCTGCCGCGGGGCAGGCAGCGGCTTTCCAAGCCACGGAAACCAGCTGATTCGCAGATGCTGTGCGCCGACCGGGATCAAACTCACTCGTTCGAGCTCGTTCGCCGATGCGACAGGACTGATGGGGGGCTCGAATGCATGCACCTGTCGCCATGCATTCGTCCAGGCATCCACACGCCGCGCCTGCGCACGCAGCGTGATCGGCGTACCATTGGGGCCAAAGGGGTTCGACTGCACCGCAGCCCGCTGGAGCACGAACGACCGATTGGGATGCGTGGTGTCGATTTCGAGGGCGTAGTTCCACGGCGTGAGGGGGATGACTTCGAACTCGTCGAAACCTTGTTCATGCTTGTCGGCGGTCCGCACCTTCCACTCCTCCTGGATTTTCAATCCGAAAACAAGCGGGCCGCGGCGTACAGAAATAGATCGACTCGGGCCAGATACGGTTTCGACCGACATCGGCAAACGCACAACCACGACATCTCCATTCTTCCATGTGCGCTGCAACCGGTGAAAGCTGTTGGTCTTGAGATCGCGCTGCGACTCGCCATTCACGGTCACGGTGGGTTGCGCGCACCAACCCGGCATTCGCAGCACCAACGGAAAGCGGGCCGGTCGTTCCAAATTCACAGTGAACCGGACTTCCTCCTCGAACGGGTAGGCAGTTTCGGCAGTGATTCGAACGGGCTGTTCGTCGATTGATGCGGTCACGACAGAGGGTGCGTACGCAATTGCTGCCAATCCGCCATCGCTGGTCGCTGCCCAGGCATTCTGGACGAGCTTTGGCCAGCCCATGTGAAAGTTGCAGCGGCAGCAAGGGTAGCCCGAGTTCGGGCCGGGTAGCGTGCCATTGGCGTAATCCTGGTTGAAACCGTGTCCGCCATGCAGCGCGTTCACGTGGTTCGGCAGGGTGTAATACTGGAGCGCCTTGATGTTATTGGCCAAACCGGCCGGCAGCGCGTTGAATGAGATTCGCTCGAGGCGGTCTGCGAGCTCAACGTCCCCTGTGATTTGCACCGCTGTTTCAAGACTGAGCATCGCCTCAACGGTCGAACACAACTCAACACCCTGGATTGTGGAATTACCCGCGACAAATTCTGTTCCGCCATTGATGCCGAACGACAAACCATGATCACGCATCAGGTGATGCAAACCAATGCGCAAAGCATCGCGGTCGGCGGGATCATGCGACACCTGGAACCACACGGCCGGAAACTTCAAAGCCTGCTGAACATTGACGTTGTGCTTCGGATGGAAGTCCGTTCCAAACGTGGTGAAAGCGTTGGAGCGAAAAATCCCGACCCAATCATAAGCCTGTTCTCTCAAGAGCCTGACCAGCGGCAACAGGTTGGTGTCGCCATTACGGTTGTACAACCAAAGCGCAACGTCCATCTGATCCGCAGCGCGCGCCTTTCCCCACTCCTTCAACGGACGCCCAGGCAGATGTACCGACATGTGCCGGAAGTAATTGCTGAGAACAGTGATCACCCGCGCATCAGCGGTGGCTTCGTAGTAATCACGCAACGCATACGTGGCGACCATCCGCGGCCACCAGTCATTGTTGGCGGCGGGGCCGATAAATCCGTCGGGCCTCTGACTTTGCAACACCCAGTCGAACCACTTCTGCGCCTTCTTCTTGAGTCCGCTGTCATTCAACACGTACGCCAGCGGCAAGAGTCCCTTGTAGTAATATGGCCCGCGTTCCCAATTCTCTCCCGTGCCGCCGAGCCACGCGCTGTTCGTGCTGAAGTCGGCGTACAGATCCTCCGCGTGCCCCGTGAGCCCATCGCGCTGCAATTCGCACTGCGTTCGCAGCCAGCCGAGCGGTTGCACACTGCCGAGCGGCAAGGGCGCGAATGGGGTGAGCTGCAGCGGAGCGCGATTTGTCACCGCACGCGTGGGAGGCAAATCGGCGGCCGATGGCACTTCGGCCGCACTGGCAGTTAAGCTCCCGAGGACGAGCACGGTGGCAACCGCGGGTCGAATGATGAAGTTCACGAGAGCTTGAAAAAGAAAATCCTGCCGCTCACTTTCGCGGAGCGACAGGATGTCGAAACTCAGGTCAGTTGTTCTTCACATTGACGAACCCCAAATCAACGTATTGTCCGCCGCCGGTTTGCCGGCAATGGACTGCGATCAGATTTGGCCCAGGCTTTAACGCAGCCTTCGCAGCGTCGCTCAGCGGGAAGATGTCATAGGATGTGGTGTATCCGAAATTGCGGACGACCAGCACGCCATTGATGTAGATCTGCACGTCTTCATCATGATGCACCCAGAGACTGAGGTTCTTCAGCTTGTCGGCCGGAATCTCGATCTCGCGGCGCAGCCAGATTTCGGGTGTGTTCCACAGTGTTCCAATGAATGCCCCGGGTGTGCCTTCGGTTCCGAAGCCGCTTCGGCCCTGGCGCCAGCTGGCATCGGAGTATGATGGCTTGCTCCAGTCGCCTTCAGGCCGTCTCGTGGTGTAGCGCCACATCGCCGGGGATCCGTCGGCCGCGGGCACAACAGCACTGACGGTTGGAGGCACGGGCATCGGCGCCCACTTGCGTGCCTTGGTGTCGTCGCGCTTCGCCCACTTGGACCAGAGCTGCTGGTCATACAACGCCTTCGCAAACACGCCGCCCACGACGGGCCGCGCAGTGAAGCCAACCTTCTTCGCAGTCTTCGTTTCGTACCAGTCGGTCATTGGCGAACGATCGGGAGTTTCATTGAGGAACCGAATGATGGGATCAATCAGCGCCTCGAAGTCTGCGCGATTTTCCGTGAGCGTTGCCGTCCAGGTGATCCAATCGAGCTTCGTGTAATCGCGGCGATTGTCGAGAGGCAGCCCGTATTTGTTCTGGGTGCGGCGATAGAACGCCATTTCCTTCTGCACGACCTCGCGTGGGAACAGATTGAGCCCGAGGATGCGATCCCAGATCAGGTTATATTTCTGGCTCCAGGTGCCGGGACGATCAAATGCGAGCCGGTAGTGGTCGCCGTTTGAGGCTTCCTTCACCCAGCGTTGCGCGAACTCGCGAGCGAGCTTCCAGTATTCTTCGGCTCGCGCCTTGTCGCCGCGCAGGTCGCACAGCTTGGCAAACGCACCCAGTCCGCAGATGGCTTTCGCGCTCAGATTCACATTGTGGGCCAGGTGGCCTGCAAAGTCGTCCGTGCAGAGCTGGTTCTCGGGATCGAATCCTTTCGCCTTCAGATACTCCGCCCATTTCTCAAGCTGCGGCCAGTAGAGATTCGCAAAGCCGGCATTGCCTTCCATTTGAGCCACCGCTCCGAACAGAAGCAGCAGGTTGCCACTTTCCTCGACGGGCATCTGATTTTCCTCGCTCCTCTCGCCGCCGCCATAAGCCTGTCCGTTGGCGTGCGGATAAGTGCCGAGATCATGCGGTGCGAACGGAAACTTCCAGCGATCGCTGGCGGCGTAGTTCATGAACGGCACGATGAATGACTTGGCCACGCTCGGTCCAAAGAGCAGGAACTGCGGTGCCATCGGATAGAAGACGTCCGAAGTCCCGATGCAGCCATTGGAATGATTCTCCTTCGAGAACTGCAACGGCTGGCCGTTCTCATCGGCGACAAATTTCCCGGCCGCAAAACACTGGCGGTAGGCGAGCGCGGTCAGCATCGCGTATTTTTCACCGCCGGTTTTTTCCATGTCGGCCATGAGCTCCCTGTCGAACGCTTCGCATCGCTTCCGCAGCGATGCATATTCCTTCGCTGATGCCCTTAACAAATCCGCCGCTTCCCAACCGTCCCTGCGCCAATACGGTCTCAGATTCTTCTTCATGTATTGGATCGAGTAAATGTCATCATAGGCGACCATCAGCCAGCGAGAGACTGGCCGTTCGCCGACTTTGCCAACGGGCAGGACAAGCGCTGAAACGGGTGCAGTTGCAGCAGGAGCGGCAGCCGCTGCGGCCTTGGCAACTTGCGCGATGCTGCCGTTCCGGCTGAATGCGTTGCGCACTTGTATTGCCCCAGCCTGAATCGCTTCCGGCTTCTGATCGTTCACAGCGGAGACGTACAAATAACCCCAATCAATGCGGATATCGTCGCCGCGGGCGCCCAGAATCCGCTGTTCCTTCGAACCGGCCTTCAATGTGGTGAGCCCCCGGATTTTTTCATCGCCCCAAACGACTTCCTGCTGCGGCACATTCACCGTCAGTTCGCTCGCCGCATCGAAATAGATTTCGACGGTGTGCGTGCGGCTGTCGGTCGCCTTCGCTTCATAAGTGATGTAGGTCACCGGGCGTGACAAAATATCCATGTCCTCCGGCAGGGCAGGCGTCATAAAAGTCATCGTGAGCTGCACGCCCGATCCTGCAAAGGTGTAGATCGTCCGCGTCGGCAGCACTTGCACCGAGGTCTGCTCGAGAGCAGGCGCGCTCGACGGCTCGCTGCCCATGACCCGGAACGTCTGGCCATCGATGCGCACAAGGCTCGTGAGCCGATGCGGCTTGCCTGTCCAATGAACCGTATCTGCGTCATTCAGTTTGTCGGCGGGCGACCAGATGCTGAAATACGGATCGCACGCAACAAGCGGAACGGCTGGCGGACGCAACGTGGTCGCAGCTGGCGCTGTTGAACCAGCAGTTACGAAAGCCAATGCGGCGGCGAGCCATGACAAGAAGGATCGTTTCGGATTATTCATTCGTTGGAAAAAGAGCAGAGTGTTACGGCTGATTGCGGTCGATTACTGATCAACCTTGGTTTCGATGGCTGCAGGAACATCCCAATCGCCAACGCCCAGGTGTGGATCGCCATCGCTATTCCAGCGCGCGCGCCACGTCACGTTCTTCGGATCAATCACATCCTTGCGCAGGGCAGACTCCGCATGCCCATCGCAGAACATCAGGTTTGTGCGGCGATTATGCCGATTGGATGGCCACTGTTCGCCTTGGCGATTGTCATTGCTGTTCGTGTTCGGATCGATGCTTCCGTCGAAGGAGCCATCGGGCTTGCTGTCACCGAGCATGATCATTTCGCTTGGCCGGCGAATGCTCGTGTCCTTGACCAGGCGCGCAGGTGATTCGACTGCGCCCGAATTGATGTCGCCTCCAAGTCCGAGGTTTCCGCCCTGCGAGAGGCCCCAATCGTTATAGCCCAGTGAGAACCGGGTGTTGTTGCTGATTCCGTCCAGGTCGTAGCCAACGGCGGGTGGGATCTTCTGCGCGCCCAGTCCCTTGACCCCGGTGTTGAGCTGCCGATCCCACGACGCATTTGCATCAGCGGCCGCGCAATGAAACACCTTGCGGTTGTTCTTCATTTGTCCGGAAAGGCGTTCGGGCCAGACATAGGAATAATTTGCTCCAAAGTTCCAGAGGCAGCCTGGGTAAAACTTGAAGTCATCTGCATACATAGCGGTTGCAATGCCGATCTGCCGCAGGCTGTTCAGACAGGACGTCTGCTTGGCCTTTGACTTCGCCTTCGCGAGGGCGGGCAGAAGCATGGCCGCGAGAATGGCGATGATCGCGATGACCACCAGGAGTTCGATCAAGGTGAAGCCACTCCGCTTCCGGGAGGGGATCGATGTTGAAATAGAACGGACTTGCATAGGCTTAATTTGGCTTTCAGCGCGAGGCTGGTTGAGCCTTTGTATCACAGCGTCATCAAGATAATCGGAGCAGCGGCTTCCGTCATGTGGCATGAAACGGCCACATCGAACGCGTTGAAACGTTTCCCTCCAACTTATGACCCCGCGGCGGAAAGGTTGCACAGAACCGGGTTCCGTACAACGAAAGAGGGCGCCCGGGAGCGCCCTCTGCGAATTCGTATTAACTCCCAACCGGTTGATTACGGCTGGCGAATCTGGAAGAAACGCGCGGGTTCCGAGACGTTCACCGGGATCGCATTGGAGAACACGCCGTTTGAATCAAACACACCCGCCGTGTTCGTCGTCCAAACTCCATTGGCCAGGTTCGTCGTGGTCAGCAGCGTAACAGCAGCGCCAGGCGCGCCTGTGCCGGTGAGGATCAGGTTGCCGCCAGAGAGAACCGGGCGATTCAGGATTGGCGCGCCAACGGAAGTGATGGTCACTTCGCCGGTGGCCGGATTGAACGTCGCAGTTCCTGTGGGCAGCAGCGTGACAGACGCGAAGTTGCCACTGACGGCTCCTGCATTGAACACCTTGAACACGGAGCCAGCGGTAAGCGCGTTGGTTCCGGCATTGGAGACGATCAGCGAACCTCCGTAAGTGACGGTTCCTGACACGTTCACGCGGTCTGTGCTCAAGCCTCCGTCAGCAGAGACTTCGACGCGTGTGGTGCTGGTGCCCGCCAGCGTGAGCGCGTTGTTGATCGTGAGCGTGCCGATTCCAGCTCCGGGCGCGAGCTGCGCCCCGGCGGCGACACTCACGGGACCCGCAATCGTGCCTGAGCCGCCGAGCGTTCCCGCATTGACCAGCGTTGCGCCCGCGTAGGTATTCACACCATTCAGGTTCAGCGTTCCCGAGCCGAGCTTGGTGAGACCGCCATTGCCACCGCCATCGAGCAGCGCCTGGCCAATGTTGATGGTGTTGTTGCCGCTGTCGATCATGGCGCCACCACTCTTCACGCTGGCTGTGGTGAAGGTGCCGAAGAATTCCGACACCACGTTCCCTGCGGCGCGCAAGGTGCCGCCGTTGAAGTTGAACGTCGAGTTTCCAGCTCCACCGTAAACGCGCGGGGCTGTGAGAGTTCCGCCGTCGAGGTTGACTGTTCCGACACCAGCGCCAGCGCCTGCGACGAGAAACTCACCCGCCGCGGTAACCTGCGCCGATCCAGAGATGTTCAACGTGCCGTTTCCGTTCTCTCCCACAATGAGGCGGTTGCCTGAATTCAATTCGTTCAGGGATCCGGCTGAGATATTATAGACGCCGGTACTTCCACCATTTCGGCCGATGGTGACCCAGTTGGTGGACCAGACCGCCCCACCAGTTTGATTCATTGTTCCATTTCCGGCTTCACCAATCCACGTTTCCGAACCGACTGAGATGGTGCCGCCCGACAGGTTCACGGTGCCTGTGCTTCCGCCGCTTTGAGCCACACGGAAGTTCTGGCCTGAGCCCCGGACAGTGAAAAGACCGCCTGACATATTGAACGTTGCTACGGTGCCGCCAGCCTTGCCGATGAAGGCGGGACCGCTGCTAATGCTGCCATTGTCCTGCAGCGTCAGCGTTCCTGCACTCGAACCGGTGTCCGTCACGTTCAGGTCAGTAGCCACCCGCAGGCTGGCGTTGTCGCGGATTTGCATCGATCCCATACCACCCGTCTCGTTGCCAATCGACATATAGGAATTGACGATCAAGCGGCCTGAATTGGCGATTGTGACGCTGCCGGTGGAGGCGTTCCTATGCCCAATCAGCAACCGGCCGGATGAACCCAGGATGGAATTATCGCGAATCGTCACGATTGCCGAAGAACCTTCGCTTTCGCTGAGGTTCATTTCACCGCGATTGGTGTAAACCGTTTCGCCGCTCAATGTGAGGACCTGGGACGCCAGGTTTCCTGGCAGATTGTTCGCATAACCGAGCGACAGGGCGCCCGAGCTGACGCGGGCGTTGTGGAGCAAAACAGATGACGTATTGCCGATCGAACCATTGCCCCGGCCGACACCGAGCCAGCTATCGATAAGGAGTGTCGCGTTGCTGACGACCAGGCTGGCGCCAAAATCAGGCGAACCCCCGACCCACATCTCATTCATGACGCGGTTTGTCTGGCCGTTTCCAGTGCCATTGAAGACCAAGGTGCCCTGGGCGACATGGTAGCCGGGATTCAGACCGCCTGAGAGCGCGCCTGAAAGGGTGTTTGATCCCACATTGGAGTAGGTCAACGTTGCCGGCCCCCGCTTGACGGTTGCGCTGTTGGGAACCGCCACAACGGTTCCCGCGAGACTCAGCGGCGTTTGCAAATCGAAGGTGCTGTTGGTGCCCGTAACGGTATATCCGCGATTGATCGCGGCGGCAGGCCCCGTGTAACGGAGGGTGCTGTCATTGCCGAGCACGAGATTGGCAGGATCGGCGGTCGACGCCCCGATCGAACTGGCGGCGCCTCCATTGGCGAGGCTATTCACGCTGAGCACGCCGTTCGATACGATCGTGGGTCCCGTGTAGTTGTTGCCGCCGCTATTCGCAATCGTGAGGGTTCCCGAACCCTGCTTCGTCAACCGTGCCGCACCGCTGATGCGACCCGACCCCGTCAGGGTGTAATCCAGCGCGCTGTTATTAACCGTTACCGAGCTGGGGCTGACCGTGGTCACGAGATTGACGGTGGTCGTACCCTGCGCGTTGTCATCGAGCACCACAGCATTGCCATCGCCAAAGGTCGTGGGAGTGCCGGTGCCGATGTTCACCCAGTTTGTGGTGATGCCGATATCCCAATTTCCGCCCGCCTGTCCGTCCCAGCGCGGGAGGTTCACGGAAGTAATCTGGATGTCGATCGAACCATCGACATTGTTGGTGACGATCGCGGCGCCAACGCCGACGGGAACAGACGCGAGGACAAAGTTTCCTGAGCCTGTTCGCGCCCCGTATTTGATCAACGGAAACGATCCCAGCTGGGGCATGGTGTCGGCAAGAGTGATCGCGACGGTTCCATTCACTGCGAGTTGATTGACAACATTAATCGGAGCGGCCGTGGGATTCCCGAATGAGCCGAGATCGACATCGAGCGCGACGTTACCGCCTGTGCCCAGGGTGAGATTGGCCATGTTCAATTGGAATACAGGCGGGAGAACCGTCACGCCAAGGGTGGTATTGTTCGCGAACGAGTAGTCGCCTCCGCCGCCGGTGTTAGATGTGACGAAGAGCCGGCCGGCATTCACGACTGTGGAACCCTGGTAACTGTTTGCGCCAGTCAGCCGCACAGTGCCAGTGCCATTCTTTACCAAGCCGCCGCCGCCGGCGTCGCCGAGAGCCTGCGAGATGGTGATATCAAAGCCCTGCGAGTCGAGTACGATGCCGCCTGGCTGAACGTTGGCGAGCGTGAGGTCGTGGAGGAAGTTGTTGTTGTTTCCGGCGGCCTGCAGCGTGCCACCGTTGAAGTTGACCGTGCTGAATGCGCCCACGTTGCCGGTCGTGATTTCCGCCGCGCGGAAGACGCCGCCGTTGAGGTTGAGCACGCCGACTGATCCGCCTACGCGTCCAATGGAAACCAACCCAACCGATGCCGTGCCGCCGCTGATGTTCCAGGCCCCGTTGCCATTTTCCGGAAGCCAGACTTCGCCGCCCGTGACGTTAAAGCTGCCGCCGGTCTGCTCGACCGCCCCGACGCCATTCCCTGGGATAACCACGTTTCCGCCACCGGTTTTGTTGATCGTGCCACCCGAGAGATTCAGGACTGCAGTGCCTCCGCGGCCGACAGCGATCCAGTTGTTCACGTTGAGCGTCGCGCTGCCGCTCAAATTATAGGTGCCGCTGGAACTGCCGCCATTGCCAATCCAGAATTCGGCGGTGTTGAGGCAGTTGATTGTTCCAGCGCTGTGATTGAGCGTTCCGACGGAACCGCCACCGTCAGCGACGATAAAGGCGGGCTGGCCGCCGCTGACGTGATTGACCACGCCGCCGTCCATGTTCATAACGCCCGTGGCACCGGCGCGAGCGACGACAAACCAATTTGAGGAATTGATGGTGCCGCCGGCATGAAGATTGTAAGTCGCGTCCGCCAATGCCACCTGGCCAATCCAGATTTCGCTGGATGAATTTACAACGCCGCCGTTCTGATTGACAACGGCCGTGCGCGCGCCCGGGCCATTCCACCCGCCATCTGCGATGACAAAAAGGTCGCCCGACTTGTTGAGAACACCGCCGTTAATATTCAGCGTGCTGGTGCTTCCGGGGCGTTCCCCCAGGAACAACCGCCCGCCCAATACGTTGAGCGTGCCATTGTTCAGGGTGTACGCGCCGACCGAGTTTTCTCCGTCGCCGATGTGCATCCACCCGCGCACGTTCAGGGTCTGGCCATTCTGCGCGTATGCTCCCGCGCCATTGGTCGCGCCGCCTGCGGACAGATCGTTCACCGTCCAATCCGGGTCGCCGCCATTGATCTGCACGACATTATTGATCCCGCTTGCATTGATGGCGTTGTCGTTGGTGCCAGGGACCGTGCCGCCCCAGGCAGCAGGATTGTTATAGGTGCCGGTTCCGCCGGACCAAAAGAAATCTGCGGCCTGTGAGACGAGCCCGGACGAGGTAAGGGCCAGCAATGCCGCGAGAGCTTTGCGATTAAAGGTATAGGTTTTCCGATCCATATGAGGTTTTCGACTGGAAGTTTTGCGTTTCGGTTGCCGGAATTGTCGACTTCGAGTCAGAGTGACGATGACGTTACTCCTGCTTGAACGAATGTCATGTGGCATGAAATGGCCACAGCACTGAAACCGGTCCGTCGCGCAGACTTGGAATCTGCGGGTCCCGTGAAGCTTGTGAAAAGGCGCTCAGCGCGTGCTGGAATTCTCGTCCACTCTGACGATTCCAACGTCGATGTATTGTCCTCCGCGCGACTGGTGGCAATGCACGGCGAGCACGTTCGATCCCGACTGAAGCACAGCCAAAGCCTCCGGCAGTATCTCAATTTCCTGGTAGGAGGTCACAAAGCCCGACAATTTCGCCGCGAGCACCCCGTTGAAATAAACCTCCACGTCCTCGTCGTGGTGAAGGAGCAATCGCAGCTTGCGAGGATCGCCACCGTCCCATCGAAATTCGCGGCGAAGCCAGATGTCGGAAGTGGCCCAAGCTGTATTCACCAGTGTCCCCGGAGTTTCCTTCGTTCCAAATCCACCGAGCCCTTCGCTCCACGCGGCATCGTTGAAATCAGTCTGGTTCCACTCCGCCGCAGGGCGGCTCGTGGTGAACTTCCACAGGACACGGCCATAGAGCATGTTCGGCGCAATAATTTCGAAAGGCGGGCGGCGGGCCTTCCCCGTCGTTGCATCACGCATCACCTCGACATCCATCTTGATGACCGCCCGATCATATGTCATCAGGCCGTTGCATTCGGTCTCGACGTCCGTCGTTTGGGTGTAAACCGCGGCGGTGAGGCCAAAGAAATCCTTCAGCAGGTGGGCGCGATCCCACAAACGCGTAAATGTCTCGGTGAGCGCCTTTTGATCGGGCATCTGTTGATATCCCCAGAACGTATCCGACCAGGTATGCCCGGGACGGCCCAAACCGATTCCCCCAAACTCTCCCACCACGCTGGCTCGCCCAGCCTCCAACGGAGGCGCATCGGGACCGGGATAACTATGAACATCGAACACATCACCCGCACGCTTGTCGGTCCAGCCACTTGCGTTTGAAACCAGACGTGACGGGTCGAACGCCTTCACCCAGGCTGCGAGGCGTTCTGTGTCGTATTGTCCCCAGCCTTCGTTAAAGAGAACCCATAGGACGATCGAGGGGTGATGCCGCCGGGTCTCAATCATTCGCTGGAGTTCGATCTCGAACTGGGCCTGTCCTTCAGCGCTGTTGTTTTTGCCACTGGGCATATCCTGCCAGACGAGCAAGCCTAGTTTATCACACCAATAATACCATCGCGCCGGTTCCACCTTCACATGCTTGCGCGCCAGGTTGAATCCGCACTGACGCAGCACCTCGATGTCATAGCGCAACGCTGCATCCGTCGGAGCCGCATAAAGGCCGTCGGGCCAGAATCCCTGATCGAGTGCGCCCGCCTGGAACACGAAGCGATCGTTCAACTCTATCCGGATCACTCCGCCTGCATCTTTCCTGAGGCCCACCTTGCGCATCCCAAAGTAACTGGAAACCGAATCCAACTCGCGATCGGCATCGCGCAATGTGACACGAACGTCATAAAGGTGGGGATCATCGGGCGACCAAAGCCGCGGCGTTGGAATGACGAGATCGAATTCGCGGTTTGGCGCCGCCGTCGCGCGGGCAATCTCCTGCCCGCCCGAAAACGCGATCACTTCGACCAAAGATTTAGCCGTGGCGTGCGGCACGACTGCCTTCACGCGAACGCTGCCGGCGTCGACGTCCGAAACCAAAACCAAATCGTCGATGCTTTGTTTGCTCACAGGTTCGAGCCAGACGGTTTGCCAGATACCCGAACTCGGCGTGTAGAAGATTCCTTCGGGTTCACGCGATTGTTTGCCACGGGGCTGGTCCGCCTCGGTCGGATCATCAACTCCCACGATCACCTCCTCCCTGCCAGACCAGGTCAGCCGATCAGTGATGTCGAAGGAGAAGGAGTCGTACCCGCCGCGATGTTGCCCTATAAACCGGCCATTGATAAATACCCGTGCCCGCCAGTCCACCGCGCCGAAATTCAAGCGAACGCGGCGGCCCTTCCACCCGGCCGGAACCGTAAATGCACGCCGATACCAAAGCGTCTCGGTCTCATCCAGGCGGCGCATGACTCCCGACAGCGCAGACTCGACCGGAAAAGGAACGAGGATGCGTCCCGTATACTGGGTTGGAACCGATGTATTTTCTGGAACAATGGTGAAATCCCAGAGTCCGTTGAGATTTGTCCATGATTCGCGGACGAGCGAAGGGCGCGGATATTCCGGATGGGGGTTTGCAGGGTTTACATCAGCGGCCCACCGCGTCAGCAAAGGACCCGAGGCAGGCCGCCACTCGGTTGCGGGCTGGGCCCCCGCCAGCCATGAGAGAGTTGTCCAGCACGCCATGAACAACAAAGCGCGGTGACTGCAAAGAATGAGACCCTGGCAAACCATGTCACTGCCTCAGGTATTTCGCCACAGCCTCACCCGAGGAGCGCACGTGAAGTTTTTCATATATCCTGCGGATGTAGTTCCGGACGGTATGAATGCTGACCCCAAGATGGTCGGCAATCTGTTTGTAAGCCTGCCCTTCAGCCAAACCATCCAGAACTTCACGTTCGCGCGGCGATAACTCGCCAATCTCGCTCTTGTGGGGAGTGGGCGCCTGCATCGATTGGACGACTTTTCGCGCTATCGGAGCGGACATCGGCGAACCGCCTTCATGCACTTCCCGGATTGCCTCAAGCAGTTTTGCCGGGGCGACGCGCTTCAACAGGTAGCCGCTGGCTCCCGCGGCCAGCGCGCTAAAGATTTTCTGGGTGTCTTCGAAAACCGTCAACATCACCACCTGGGTCTTTGGCATCAGCGGCTTGAGCCGCCGCACGCACTCGATCCCGCTCAGGCCGCCGAGATTGATGTCCATCAGCACGACGTCGGGCTGTTCTTTCGGCAATTGTTCCAGCGCCTCTTCGCCGCTCCCGAAAACGCTCAGGCAGCGAAAGCCGGGTGCCGCCCCAACATAGCCAGCGATGTTCTCTCGCAGCTCGGCTTCATCGTCGACGATTGAAACAGTGATTGGCGCTTGCATGGTTCAATTCAGGTTCTTGCCAGCGGAACGGAAAACGTCACGACGGTTCCTTTGCCCGGTTCGCTTTTCATGTCAAATCGTCCGCCTACCACATCCAATCTCGCCTGCATGTTCCGCAACCCATTGCCTCGGCGGCTGGAAGCCCCGGCAGAGGGGGTCGCGGCAAGGGATGCAAACGCTTGCTCGACTTCAAAGCCACGGCCGTTGTCAGCAACGCGGATCGTGAACCGGCCGCCTTCCACGTACATGTCGATTTGAATGCGTGATGCTTCGCCGTGTTTCAAGGCGTTGTTCAAGGATTCTTCGAATGCGAGAAACAGGTTGTGGCGCACCTCAGCCGAAAGCGGGTGATCGGGCAGGCCCCGTGCAATCCGCAGCTCGCATTGCACCGACGTGTTCTGCAGGTACTCCGTCGCATACTGCCCCAGGTATGCGGCGAGGTGCTCCAGCGTGTCATTGTGGGGATTCACCGCCCAGACAATTTCGTCCAGCGATTGAAGCAAATCCCGCGAAGTCCGCGCAATGGAATCCAGCTTTTCGGCGACGCGCTCGTTGCCGTCGGCTTCACCCTTGGCGCGTTCGCTCATGAAAGAAATCTTCGTCAGCTTGGATCCAATTTCGTCGTGCATGTCCTGCGCAATGCGCATGCGTTCGCGCTCCATCGCTTGTTGCTGCGCGAGCGCGGCGAGGCGTCGTCGAAAGCGGCGGTTGGAAACGATCCGAACGGAGCAAGCCACTCCCACGACACCGGCAAGAGAGTAGAACCCGATTGCCCATGCTGTTCGCCACAATGGAACAGGAATTTCGAAATCAAAAACCGCTTCGTCTGCAAACCACGCATCGTCCTGCAATCCGGCCTGCACCCGAAACGTATAGCGGCCATACGGAAGACGGCCGTATTCAACGTATCGGGAACCTCCACCACTGCGCACCCATCCAGGATCAAAGCCATCCAGCCGATGCCTGAATCTGATTTTCTCAGGTTCGGAGAAACGGAGGGCGGTGAATTGGATCCTGAGCGACTGCAGATCAGAGGCGAGCCTGACCGTGCGCGCGTGATTGGTTGTCAACGTGGCGCCATTCACTGTTTCCCAAGGCAACGCCGTGTTATTGACTGCAACCTCCTCGATCAGGATGGGCGGCTTCACGCGATCCAGCATCGCTGAACGCAAATCAAAGACAGCAATGCCGCCAGCCAGCGCGAACCAAAGTTCGCCCGCACCTGTTCGCACCGCTTTCGGCCAGCCGAAATTCGGCCCAGTGGCAGAGATGGTTTCCGAACGGTAAATCAGTTGCGGTCGCACTGCCGAAACCCCCGCAAGCGCTGAACTGATCTCGTGTCGATTCAACCGGTAGACGGCATTCGCCGTGCTCAGCCAAAGATCGCCCACTCGATCGTGCACGATTCCCCAGATCGCATGCTCGGGATTTCCTGGATTGATATCCCAGCTCTTGAACCGGCCGTTTGCAAGGCAGCCGAGCTGGCCGAAGGACGTTCCCACCCAAAGCCGCCCCTCTTCGTCGACATGCATGGAGCGAATTGCCTTTCCGTCGAATGCGGGCGGATCCGTCATGGGATGAAACAAGCCATTCGTCCCGGAGAAAACCCCGCCATTCGCGTATCCTACCCACAGCTCACCTGCAGGCGTTGTAAGAATTGTCGTCACCGGTTCGGCCGGCAGTCCTTCCTCGATTCCATAGGTTGCCGGCTGAGCTCCAATTTCAAAACGGTGCACTGTTCCCGACGCGGTGCCGGCCCAGATGGCTCCCGCGACATCAGCAGCGACTGCAAAAACGCGATCGTCAGAAAGCCCATGTGCGGTGGTGAATCGGGTGGCTGCCGCCCCCGCAAAACGGAACAGGCCGGCGCCTGGCGTTGCCACCCACAAACTCGAATCCTCGGCCACGGCGAGCGACGACACCATGGTCTGAAACGGCACGCTGTTTTCATTGGCAAATATTTGGAGGTTCTCGGCCGTTCCCCAAAAAATTCCGCCTCGTTCGAATCCCGCCCACGCGCGTCCGTCCGCGATGGCCAGGCTGTTCGCAGGCCTGTCCGGAAGGCCGCTGCCAGCGGTCAGGAGCCGCATGTTCCGGCGTTGGAGGCGGGCGAGGCCGCTGCCGTGCGTTGCCAGCCACAGGTTCCCCTCTCGATCCTCACACAGCGCCCGAACATCGCTATCCAGGCCGCCCGAACCCAGGGACACGGGCACAAATTGATTATCGGCAAAACAATAGAGGCCCTTTCCGCTGGTCCCAATCCAGAGCTCGCCACCGCTGCCCTCGCACAAGCTCCAGATGCGGGTGGACGAGGTTAGATTGCCGCTGCCGAAATGGTTGAGATGCTTTCCTTCGTTGAGATTGACCAGGTAAGTGTCGCCGAACGCCCAGAGATTTCCCTGTCTGTCCTCATAAACGCCAAGGGACTCCGGGCTGCGGCCCGGGCTGTCTGTCTGAAACGGAAAGGCATTGATGCGTCCATCCTTGAACTGGCAAATCCCGCCACGCGTCGTGATCCAAACCGTTCCGGAACGCGCGCCACTGACATTAGTCACGAAGTCGTTCGGCAGCCCATCGGCCGTGCTGTAGCGGATAATTTGTTCCCCGTGAACCCTATACAACCCGTTCGGCGTGGCGATCCAGATTCCGCCCTGCGTATCCTGAGCGATGCTGTTGATCGTCCGTTCGAGCAGGCGTTTGCCCGGTTGAAACCGCCGAACCTCGCCTTCAGCAAAAACCAGCAATCCGTCCCGTTGCGTTCCGATCCAAAGGCGTCCTGAACCGTCTTCGCACAACGAAGTGACATTCACCGCCGTCGTGAACGGAACAAACCGCACGCCGTCGAAACGTGCAAGTCCTGAAGCTGTCCCAACCCACAGGTAGCCGTCCTTGGCCTGGAGTACGGAAGTTACGATGTCATCAGGCAGGCCCTTCTTCTTGTCCCACATCGTTACGGTCAAATCCTGCGGCAACAATGGGACAGGCGCCCCCCCTGCCCAGGAGGGAACGCAGAACAGCGAAAGCAAGATGCAAAGGCGAAACATCATGACCACGAAGCAGCCGAGTGACGTGGCTGCATCGCGTCACACTATCGACCACTACCGTTGGCGCGCCAGTGCAAAGGGCAGGCTGCGACGGCGGGATGCGCAAACACCTTGCCGCGGATGCCGCACCTTCCTGCAGCAAAGGGTCCGCTAGCGCAGGAGATCCATCGCTGATCCTGGCCGAGCGTCCTTGCCCGCGCCCCATTTGTAATCCGGCGCCGATGTCATTTCGAAGATCACCTCACCGCCTTCTGCGATTTGATCATGGGTGAGGAAATTTTTCTGCAGAGCAGCGCCGTTAACCGTGGCTCCTCGGATATAGGGGCGCTGCGGTCCATTGCCGCGCGCTGTCACTGAGAAAGTTTTTCCATTTGGCAACTGAATGACAGCCCGATCGAACAACGGGCTTCCGATCACGTATTCCGTTGTTCCAGGAGTGACGGGATAAAAACCGAGCGCGCTGAAAACATACCAGGCCGACATCTGGCCCGTATCTTCATCACCGCACAAACCGTCAGAGGTCGCATGATAAAGACGGCTCATGACTTCGCGTGCACGGGCCTGCGTTTTCCACGGCTGCCCCACGTAGTTATACAGGTAGATCATGTGCTGGATCGGCTGATTGCCATGTGCGTATTGGCCCATGTTCAATGCCACCATCTCCGTCATCTCGTGGATCATGTTTCCGTAGCTGCCGACATTCACGTCGGGCGGCGTGTAGAAAACCGCGTCCAGCTTTCGACCAAATGCGTCGTCGCCGCCCAGCAGCCGGATCAAGCCCGGCACATCCTGGAACACGCTCCAGGTCCAGTGCCATGAGTTGCCTTCAGTGAAGGGGCCGCCCCATTCAGTCGGGTCAAATTTCTCGTTCCACGATCCATCAGCCTTGCGCCCGCGCACAAAGCCGGCCTCGGCGTCGAAAACGTTTGTGTAATACATTGCGCTGCGCGCGAACCGCCCGGCCTCGCTCTCCCGGCCGATCTTTTTCGCGAAGAGGGCGAGGCAAAAGTCGTCGTAGGCGTACTCGAGAGTTTTCGCTGTTGCTTCCCGAACCTCAGGATACGGAGCATAGCCGTTCTTCCAGTAATACTCCGCGCCATCCCGCCCAATGGACGGACAATTTTTGGGTGCGGGAGTCGTCGCATCGTGAATCATCGCCTCGAGAGCCTGCTCAGCGTTGAAGTTGGTGACGCCTTTAACCCATGCATCAGCAAGCAGCGAAAAGGCATGGTTGCCAATCATGCACGCGCGATGTCCCGGACTCGACCACGAAGGCAGCCACCCGCTCTGCTCGTACGCGGCAAGCAGGCTCTGCATGATCTCGCCGCTGATCTCCGGGAATAGAATGTTATACAGTGGATGCGAGGCTCGGAAGGTGTCCCAGTAGCCCGTGTCGGTGTACATGTATCCGGGATGTATCTGGCCGTCGTAAGGACTGAAATAAATCGGTTCGTTGCGTTCGTTATACTCGTGGAACCGATGCGGAAAGATGACGCTGCGGTAAAGGGCGCTATAGAATGTCCGCTGCTGTTCCTCCGTGCCGCCCTCGATCTGGATCCGGCCGAGAGCCTCGTTCCACGTCGCATCAGCGCGTTGCAATACGGCCTCAAACCGGGATGAGCCGATCTCCCGTTCAAGATTTCGTTCCGCCTGCGCGGGGCTGATATACGAAGAAGCCGCCCGGCATTCAACCACCTTGCCCCTGGCGGTATCGAACTTCACGTACGCCCCCACATGAGCGCCTGCGAGCCGGGTGCCGTTTTCCTGCACCTGTTGCGGTGTCCATGTTCCATGGCTCGTGAAAGGCCGATCGAATACAACCACGAAATAGTTCGAGAAGTTGTTTGGAACGCCGCCATTGTTGTTGCGGCACACGCCGATGATCTTGTTTTCGGACGGGACGACTTCGACCACGGATCCGTTTGCAAATGCGTCGAGCACTACATAAGCGTCGCCCGCCTCGTCGAAAGCAAAACGAAACGCTGCGGCGCGCTCTGTCGGGGTGACTTCAACCGTCGCCTTCCAGGTGTCGAGGCGCACCTTGTAGTAACTGGGACGCGCCAATTCATTATCATGGCGAAACTCCGACGCTCGGTCGTCCTCCCTAACCGCCAGTTTTCCGAAGACAGGCATCAGCGAAAAATTGGCGTAATCGGCGATCCACGGGCTGGGCTGGTGAGTCTGGCGAATGCCGCGAATGCGATTCTGCCGGTACTGATAGAAGAACGAATCCTTGGCAGGCTGTGTGTACGGCGCCCACTTGTTCATGGGAAATGGCACCGCGATCGCCGGATACGTGTTGCCATGCGAGAAACCATGGGTGGAATCGGTGCCCTGCAGCGGATTGGCAAGCGATACAAGGTTCGTACCGGCGACAGCCGCAACCGACTGCAGCACCAGGAGAGTGAGCGAAACATTCAGGTATTTCATGAGTATTTGTAAAAGCGGCCGGGGCTTTTGCCCCGGCCGTCTGGGATCCAACCACCTGCGTCCTATCGAACCAAAATCTTGAAGAACTTCTGCGGCCCGGCCGGCGTCACTTCATGGGGCGATGTCGCCGCCGAGTTTGTCGTCCACGGCCCAGCCAGATTTGTCGATTCCATCAAGCTCCCTTGCGACCACGTCAGGTTCAACTTGCCACCCGCAAAGCTGGTTCCCACGTTCACGGCGGGAACACCGCCGCTGAGCACCGTGAGACTGCCCGAAGCCGTGGTCTCATCCAGCGCTCCGGTTTGTCCGCGCCACGATGCAGGGAAGTTCGCAGGATACGCGGAGTTCAATTGGGCCGCGGTGTAGGTGCCGGCGGCAAGTTCAACTCCGTTGATGACAACCTTCCCGAACGTGTGATTGCGGGTCAGGTTGAGGCGCCCGTTGAGCGTCAGGGTCGCCGCGGGGCTGACGATGTCATAGCTGGCCTGCAAAGCGCCCTGAGCCCCAACTAGGATATTATTTGTTCCGAGCGAGCCGGCTCCACTGCCGATGACGGTTCCGACCACGATGTTCCATGTGCCGGAATAGGTGTTGTTCGCGCCCGCGATGTTCAATGCCGCGACCCAGTTTGACTGGAAGTTGCTGTTGGGATGCGCGCGATACTCGATCGTGCCATTTCCAGTCAGCTGGCTTTGGAGGGTAATTGAGCGGGAACTGGTGTCCTCCGTCGCAAAGATCGGCGTGTTCGCAATGACGTTCATTTCACCCGTCAGGATCGCGCTGCCGCCGGAGTTGATGAAGTTGAACAACTGGCCGCCTGCCATCACGAGCTTTTTGAAATGCACGGTGCTCGGGTTGGATCCTTTGAGGATGACCGCACCCGCACCTGTTCCTGGAGGATTGGCGAACACACCGTTCCCCTGCACAGTCAGGATCTCGCCCGGGAACGCCGCGCTTGCGCCTGTCGCAGGCGTGCGCATTGCGCCTGTCGAAGCGATGAAATAACGGCTTCCTGGTTTTGCCACGGCCGAGTTGGATGCGGCCAAGCCGTCGCTCCAATGCTCACCCGTGTTCCAGTCCTGCGGATTGCCCTGAACCACGGAGAGCGTGATGTCTTCCGCGGGGCTTGCCGGCATCACGCTGAGCGTCACGGTTGCGCTCACTGCGGAGCCGAGGCTGTTCGTCACGACGACGACGTAATCGCCCGCGTCTGCCGCAGTGATGTTCGTGATGGTCAACGAAGCGCTGGTCGCACCCGAGATGCGGCCACCATTCGCAATGCTGGCATACTCACTTCCGTTCCACTTCTGCCATTGATAATGGAGCGGAGCCGTGCCGCTGGCCACGACGGTGAAAGTCGCAGTCTGCTGCTCATAGAGGTTCTGGGATGCTGGCTCGCTGGTGATGCTCGGGATGAACAGAGAAACGCCTGAACCCGCAGAGAACAGTGTGGTAAGCTGGCTTTCGCTCAATGCTCCGCCAAAGATCGCCACGTCATCCACCGTCCCGTTGAACCCGCGGTTTGCAGGTGCAAAGGGGTCGTTGCCGATCATCGTGGTGCCGTTGAAGGTCTGCGCAACGTGAGTGTATGCACGGCTGGATTTCACCAGGCTGCTGGTGTTGATCACGTAAATGGTCGCATTCGTCGGAGTCACCACCAATGCCGCCAGCGACCACACGTTCTGCGGCGCGATAACTCCCGAGTTCCATCCGTAGGTGTTCGCGTCGTTGTTCCATGTGTACCCGAGCGTGTAGTTTCCATTCACGTCCGTGGCTGTGCTGTAATTGAATCCAGCCACATTGGTTCCGCGATGGAAGACGATGCCGTTGGCGGACCCCTGCGGGCCGGCAGGATTGATCCAGGCGACAATCGTCAATGAATTGGTCGTAATGCGCCACGGCTCCACGGTTATTTGTGAGTCAGCGTAACCCTGAAGGAACTGCACCGCGCCATTCGGGCTGGCAAAGCCTGGATATCCGATCTCCGGGGCCGGCCCGGAAACTCCGCTGAGGGCGTTCAGCGTGATCGCACCATATACGCCGTTGAACCCGCCCGCAAAATCGTGCGCCACCGCGGTTCCTGTCGAAGTGTCTTCCGTTTCGTTCAAGCGGTAGAACGCAATCGGATTCACCCCCAGGACGGAGTTCCCCACCGCATCCTCAGGGAGAACGACGGTCAACTGGGCCACCACGCTGGTGGAGGAGCCGTTGAAATTCGATACAACGACGTCGTAGTTGCCGGCGTTTCCCGTGGCAACGTTATTGATGAGGAGCGACGGAGTGTTGACTCCCGAAATCGTGCCTGAATTGGCGAGATTGACGCCGCCCTTGCGCCACTGATAGGAAACCGTTCCTTCTCCGACCGCGCTGACGCTGAACGAAGCAGTACGTCCGGCATAGAGCGCGAGGTCTGCCGGATGTTCCTGCACGAGGGGACCGATGGGTGGCAGTGTTCCAAACGGTTGCACGGTGATGGCCCCGGAACCGCCTGGCAGGAATGTGTTCGGATAAGCTGCTGCGAGCGCGGAGTAGAAGTGTGTGCCGGGCGCGAGCGGCGTGCCCTCAATGTTTACGGCTGCGAACGCGCAGTTTTGATGGAGCGCCATCCGGCCTCCGTTGATCAACGTCAGCGTGCCGGCACTGTTCACGTTGTAGCCCGGTTCAAACACAGCAGGACCGTCCACCGCAAATCCGCTGAAGGACGCGTCCAAAATATAGGCCGGATCCACGGTGATGTCGTTCGTCCCGAACGAGCCATTCGTGGCAGCCGTGAGCCAGCCAGCCTTGACGACAATGGTTCCAGTGAAACCGTTCGTTCCATCAACCCGGGAAATAACATTGGTGGGCGATTGCATCAGCACGAGCCGTCCATTTCCAGCCAGCGGGCTGTTGATGCGCGAAACCTGCAACGTGCCGCCGCTGATCGTCGTGACGCCGGTGTAGGTGTTGGTGCCGGAAAGCGAGATGGTTGCCGTTCCGATTTTCGCAAGGGCAAGGTTTCCATTTCCATTCACCAAGTTGCCCATGAATTCGCCGCCGCCCGTATTCCCATTACCAATGGTGAGAGTACTGGCAGTTCCGGCAGCGTTGTTCAGGATGGTTCCGCCGCCACCGCTCAGGCTGCCGACGGATTGGCTGGTGCCGTTCAGGTCCAGCGTGCCCCAACCGCGGTTGTTGTTGCTGTTTTCAATTGTCAACGGCGCGGTTGTCGAACCCAGTGTGCTGCCGCCACCCAGCTGGAGAGTGTCCCGTGCGTTGAGGACCGTGCCTCCCGTGTAAGTGTTGGTGCCCGTCAGCAGAACACGTCCACCCGTTGCCCCGTTTGCTGCCGCGGCGCCAATGCGGAGAGCTCCCGGGCCGCTGATATCTGCTGCAATCGTCAGGGGGGCGTTGGCCTGCGGATCAAGCTGGCCGCCATTCGCGGTGAGATTAATGTACCCGTCGACCACTTGAAGAGTTCCGTTCCACATTCCGATCGTTCCGCCGTCGAGCGTCAGCCCGGTTTCAGCGCTGGATCCGAAGGTGTACGTGCTGCCGCCGCCCGCCGTTCCCTTCAACGCAAGCAAGCCGCTGAACCCGTCGCCGATGATCGTCAACGAGCGACCCTGGAACGTGTAGGAGTTGTTGTCCTGCGGCGTTCGGAGCAGAAGATTCTGGACCACATAATCGTTCGCAGGATTCGGCGCAGCATCCGAATCCCAGTGTCCCTTAAGGTTGAAACTCGTGGTGCCCCCCGCATCGTTGTTGGTGAGACTGATGGATGCAGCGGAGGCATTACTGACAAAACCCGCACCGATGAGGCCGACCGCAAATGAGATTATTCGATTTCGATTCACAACTTAAACTGGATTGGACGCCGGTCAGGCGTTGCAGACAAACATGAGCAGATACAAACCGGGTGGACGGCTCATAAAAACGATAGAATCGTGGACCCGCATCCATTTGTGCTCAAAGGATAATAATGTACCTTTTATGGCACTTTTGTAACAAACCGTTACTGTTTGAGCGTTGCTTGATGGAAAAAAAACTGAAATGCACACTGCGGCGCCGCAGCACTGAATCAGAAATAGAATGATACCGATCAAGATGAACTCGCAGCCTGAGGGTTGGCCGCAGAAGCTGTTGAGCCGTCATCCGATTCACGAGGTGTATGTGTGCGATCGCCAGCTCCATCCGCCGCCCTTCAGCCACGTTGTCACCTTCCCTCGCCTGGAAATCCCGCTTTCAGGGTGTTACGAAAACCAGATGGAGTTAAACGGCCACGTGGAGACCACTGTGTTGCGCCCGGGCAGCGCACTCTTTGCGGCACCCAACTGCTGGAACCTTCCGACGTGGGAACGCAAGGGGGAAGTCCTTTCGCTCCTGTTCGGAAAGAAACAATTGGGAGTCAGCATCGTCACGGCCAAGGGGGCGGGGACGCCGCAGCTGCTGGCGCACAAGTTCGCGGTCCCCGCGCCAGTGAATGGGCCAATTCCTTACATCGTGGAGGCCATGCTTGAACTGCAGGCCTCGCGGGAGCCGGCCGATGCTTTCCCGGAGCTGGCCCGCGCACTGGTCCGATGCGTGGAACGGCTGGTGTGCGAGCAACCCGCGCCGGCAACCGACAATCGAGGTCAGGGCCTGTTCGAGCGCATCTGCGTCTACCTCCAAAGTAATTACCAGAACGACATCACACGGGATTCCGTCGCGCACCAGTTCGGGGTCAGCCCGAACCACCTGTCACGCATCTTCCATCGGCATGGCCACATGACCTTCATCGATTACCTCACGCATGTGCGCATCGCGCGGGGCAAGTTCCTGCTGTGCCACTACAACTTGAAGCTTGAAGATGTCGCCTTGCGCAGCGGTTTTCGCGACGGGCCGTACTTCTGCCGCGTGTTCAAGCGCATCACGCACAACACTCCTGTTGAGTATCGTGCCCGGATGCTCGATGCGGCATCAAAGCAAGGCAACGGCAGCACGCCGCCCTGACGCGAACTGCGTTTCAAAAACCGCCCGCTGCTCCGCGGCGCGCCTATGCATCACGCGAACAACGACAATGGCCTCGAACGCGCCGCGCCATTGACATTTGAAAAATTTCCAGCCTTTTAATCGCAGTCACCTGATGCTGTCCGCGCGCCGCATTCGAGTTTTGGTCATGTGCCGCTTTGGTTTTCCACTGCTGCTGGCCACGCTGGCGCTTCTCTCGAACGGCTGCTCGCGACGCGAATCACGCGCTGAATCTGGCATCGCCGAACAGGTGCTCCACGCCGGGAACGGCACAGACCCGCAAGATCTCGACCCGCATCTGACCACCGGCGAACCAGAGCACAAGATCCTGATGGCGCTCTTTGAAGGTTTGGTTTCGGAGGCGCCCGACGACCTGCGTCCGCTGCCTGGAGTTGCAGAACGATGGGATGTGTCGCCCGACGGCCTGATCTACACGTTCCACTTGCGGCGCAACGCTCGCTGGTCGAACGGCGATACCGTGACAGCCCATGATTTTACAGGGTCGTTGGAGCGCATGCTGCAACCGGAACTCGCGGCAAAATATGCCAACATGCTGTTCCCGCTCAAGAACGCCGAGGCTTTCAACCTGGGCAAAATAAAGGACTTCAGCCAGGTCGGCGCCCGTGCCCTGGATGACTTTACCCTGGAACTCACCCTGCACAGCCCAGCCCCCTATTTCCTCTCCCTGATCATGCATAATTCCTGGTTCCCGGTGCATCTCCCAACGATTCGGCGACATGGAAGCATCGTGGACCGTGCGAATCGCTGGACACTGCCGGAAAACTTCGTCGGAAATGGGGCGTTCCGATTGAAGGAGTGGAAGATCAACAGTCATGTGCTGGTGGAACGCTCGACCAATTATTGGGACGCCGCGAATGTGAAGCTGCGTCAGATTTATTTTTATCCGACAGAAAACCAGGATGCGGAAGAGCGGGCGTTTCGCGCGGGGATGCTGCATCTCACAAAGGATGTTCCGCAGACGAAGATTGAGGTCTATCGTGAAAATCGGCCGGAAGTTTTCCGCGCAGAACCGATCCTTTCCACATACTTCTACCGCTTGAACACGACACGGCCCCCGTTGAACGACAAACGCGTGCGGAAAGCCCTGGCCCTCGCCATTGACCGCGACCTGATCGTGCGCCGTGTCACGCGGGGCGGACAGGTGCCCGCGTTTCACTTCACGCCACCTGGCATCCTGGGTTACCAGCCGCGGGCCCGGCTCTCGGGAACCCTTAACGATGCGCGGCGCCTGCTCGCCGAGGCTGGTTTTCCCGACGGAAAGGGTTTCCGCCCCATCACGATCCTCATCAACACTCACGAAGGGCATAAGGCGGTGGCAGAGGCGATACAGCAGATGTGGAAACAGAACCTCGGGATTTCGGTCAATCTTCGAAATGAGGAATGGAAAGTCTTTCTGACCACGACTGAGAAACTTGACTACGACGTTGCCCGCGCAGGCTGGGGAGGAGATTATCCCGATCCGAACACCTTTCTGGAACTGGTGGTCACCGACGGTGGGAACAATGAAACCGGATGGTCCAATGCCGGGTATGATCGGTTGATCGCTGAAGCTGCGAAAACCGCGGATCCAGTGCAGCGATTCGAAATATTCCAACAGGCTGAAGCGATATTCCTGGATGAGCTACCGTTCATTCCGCTGTACTTCTACACGCGGCCCACGCTGATCCACCCGGCGGTCCGCAACTTTTTTCCGACAGTCCTGGACATGCACCCGTGGAAACACGTTTACCTGGAGGCTCCGGCGCGATGATCCAGTTTGTGTTCAGGCGGCTGCTTCAGGCAATTCCAGTTTTGTTCATCATTGCGACAGCGACGTTCTTCATGCTGCGCCTAGCGCCCGGGGGTCCGTTCGACGAGGACAAGAAGGTGCCCGAGGAAATCGTACGCAAGCTGGAGGCGCACTACGGACTCGATAAACCGCTGTGGCAACAATACGTGCTCCAGATGAAGAACCTGCTGCGCGGCGACCTTGGGCCATCGTTCAAGTATCCCAAGCGCACGGTCAACGAACTGATTGCGGAAGCATTTCCCGTCTCGCTTCAGTTGGGAGCCTTCGCATTGGGGGTTGCGCTCACACTGGGGATTCTCTCGGGACTGATCGCGTCACTGCGGCCGAACACGGCAAGCGATTACATTCCGATGGCAATTGCGATGATAGGGATCTGCGTGCCGACCTTCGTCACCGGGCCTCTCTTGAGCAACTACTTTGGGCTGAAACTGGGGTGGTTCAACCCAGGCGGATGGTTTTTTCCCGAGGATCGCGTGTTGCCGTCGCTTACGCTTGGTTTTTATTACGCAGCCTACGTCTCTCGTTTGACTCGCGGCGGCATGCTGGAGATTCTCAACCAGGATTTCATCCGCACCGCGCGGGCCAAGGGCGCGACGGCCTCGCGCATCCTGTTCAAGCACACGTTGAAGGGCGGCCTTCTCCCCGTGATTTCATTCCTCGGACCCGCGGTAGCCGGGCTGCTCACCGGGTCCTTCGTTGTTGAAAGCATTTTCAACATTCCCGGCCTCGGCCGCTTTTTCGTGCTCTCCGCTTTCAACCGGGATTACACAATGGTCCTCGGAACCGTTCTCTTCTATGCGACGCTCATTCTGCTCCTGAACCTGATTGTTGATGTCGTATTGGTGTGGCTGAATCCGAAACTGAAATTTGAATAAGCATGCCCGCCGCTGAGATTCCCAACCTTGCTCCGAGGGAAGCGCCTGCCGCGGAGCAGGGTTCGTCATTATGGCTCGACGCCTGGCATCGGCTCGCGCGCAATCGGATCGCGGTCGCCAGCGCCGTGTTCCTGATCATCCTCAGCATTGCGTGTTTCATCGGACCGATCGTCGTTTCCACAACCTACTACGGCCAAAACCTTGAACTCGGAGCGACCCCGCCCAGTGCCAGTCATTGGCTCGGAACCGACAAACTCGGGCGGGATCAGTTCGCGCGGCTGTTGATCGGCGGACGCGTCTCTCTGATGGTCGGACTGTGTGCCACGTTCGTATCGCTCACGATTGGTGTATTCTGGGGCGCGATTGCGGGGTTTGTCGGAGGCAAGCTCGATGCCGTGATGATGCGCGTCGTTGATATTCTCTATTCCCTGCCGTTCACCATCTTCGTGATTCTGCTGATGGTTTTTTTCCGCGACCTCGAGGCTGAATTCCGATGGCTCGACCGCCTGGGAATTCCGTTCAACCTGCTTCTTTTGTTTGGAGCCATTGGCGCGGTGGAATGGCTGACGATGGCGCGCATTGTTCGCGGCCAGGTCATGTCGCTCCGCAAGCAGGAATTCATTGAGGCGGCGCAAGCCCTTGGACTGCGTCCGGGACGAATCATCTTCCGCCATATGATCCCGAACATCCTTGGCCCCATCATTGTTTACACCACCCTCACCATTCCAGCCGTGATGCTGCTCGAGGCTTTTCTAAGCTTTCTTGGGCTGGGCGTGCAACCGCCCATGAGCTCATGGGGTTTGCTCATCAAGGAAGGCGCGGAAGTCATGGAGGAATACCCCTGGCTGCTGCTGTATCCGGGCGTCGCCCTTGCGATGACGCTGTTCGCGCTGAACTTCCTGGGGGATGGCTTGCGCGACGCATTGGATGTGCGGGCTTCCAAGGATTGAATTGATGCTGCTCGAAGTATCCCATCTCAGAACGAGCTTTCACCTCCGCAACGGAGTGGTGCGGGCTGTGAATGACGTCTCGTTCTCTCTAGAGAAAGGAGAGACCCTTGGCATTGTAGGTGAATCGGGCTCAGGCAAATCCGTCACCTGTTATTCACTCATGCGATTGATCCCGCAACCTCCGGGCAGAATCGAAGGCGGCCGCGCGATGTTCGACGGAGTTGACCTTCTGAGCTGCCCGGAACGCGTGCTGCGGACGATCCGCGGCAAGCGGATCTCGATGATTTTTCAGGATCCCATGACGTCCCTGAACCCCTATTTGCGCATTGAGGATCAGTTGATTGAGCCGCTGCTGATTCACGAAGGCCTGAGCCGGCGCGAGGCATTGAAGCGGGCGGCGCAGGCGCTCTCGGAAGTGGGAGTTCCGGATGCCGGACGGCGGCTTCGGAGTTACCCGCACGAATTTTCCGGCGGCATGCGGCAGCGGGTAATGATTGCCATGGCGCTGATCACGCAGCCGGAACTGTTGATCGCTGATGAACCAACAACGGCCCTGGACGTTACAGTGCAGGCGCAGATTCTGGAACTGGTTCGCCGTTTTCAGCAGGAGCGAGGCATGGCTGTGATCTGGATTACTCATGATCTCGGAGTGGTCGCGGGGTTCTGCCAGCGTGTGATGGTGATGTATGCGGGGCGTGTTGTGGAAACGGCACCGACGCAGGAGCTTTACTCGCATCCGGCGCATCCCTATACCCGCGCGCTTCAACGCTCAATTCCGGCGCTTCAGAAGAAAGGCGAAGAGCTGTTCACAATTCCCGGGCTGCCGCCTGACTTATCCCGGGAGAACCGCGGCTGCCCGTTCGTGCCGCGCTGCTCCTTTGCACAACCCGCTTGTGAATCGCCCGTGACATTGGAACCCGTTCGCGCGCGGCAGAGTTCCGCATGCGTGCGCGTACAACGCAACGAAATCCAACTGGGATGAACACACCCCTGCTTCAGCTTGAGAATGTCAAAACGCACTTCGCCGTCGAACGCGGCCTGATATTTCGCCGCAAACTTGGCGTGGTGCGGGCAGTGGACGGCGTTTCATTGACCCTGCAGCAGGGGGAAATTCTGGGGCTCGTCGGGGAGTCGGGGTGCGGTAAATCCACCCTTGGCAGAACCATCCTGCAACTGGTTCCAGCCACTGAAGGCGCAGTCATTCTTGCGGGGCGAAACCTGACCGCGCTGCGGGGAAACGCTTTGCGGGCGACACGCGCCGACTTCCAGATGATCTTCCAGGATCCTTACGCCTCGTTGAATCCGCGCATGACGGTGTCCGATCTTCTCGGGGAAGCGCTCCGTTCGCATCGGCGCGTTTCTGGAACCGACCTGCCGCGGAAAGTTCGCGAACTCATGGACAAGGTCGGTTTGTCGCCGCGCGGCGCGGGAAAGTATCCGCACGAATTCTCCGGCGGCCAGCGGCAACGCATAGCCATCGCGCGCGCACTCGCAGTCGAACCGAAACTGATCGTGGCTGATGAACCGGTCTCCGCCCTCGATGTCTCCATCCAGGCGCAGATCATCAACCTGTTGGGGAAACTTTCCCGCGAGATGCAGCTCACCCTCATTTTCATTTCCCATGACCTGTCCGTCGTGAAGCACATCTCGCATCGCATTGCCGTGATGTATCTCGGGCGAATCGTGGAGCTGGGACCCGCAATGCAGGTGATGGAACGGCCGCTGCATCCTTACACAAAATCGCTGGTCAGCGCCGTTCCCGTGCCAGATCCCGAGCGTGAACGGGAACGTCAGCGGATCATTCTTTCAGGCGACCCGCCTTCACCAATGAATCCGCCCGCAGGGTGTCCGTTTCATCCGCGATGCGCGTTTGCGGTGAATGATTGCTCGAAGGTGGTGCCGAAGCTGGAGGCGTTCGATGAGAACCAGGAAGCCGCGTGCATTCGCATGCGGGAAATCAATGGAAGTGTTCCCGTGGCTTAGAACGAGGTGAGAGAGCGTCGTTGTGGCGTGCTGCTCAAACCGTAGCTTGTTCAGCGGTGGGATTGGGAGTGATGTGCGTGATCTTTACAGGAGTTGGCAAGGTCGCGACATCCTGGAGATCGATCTGGATGACCAAGCGATACTTTGGCCGCTGCGCACGCGAACGACGGAGTTGCATCAAATAAAGGGCAGAGGGCTTGGGGCTGGAATGGGGGCGGCTGAGCTCCGAGAAGCCCCGCAGCTCCTGCAGCAGTTTCAGCATGTTCATCCGGGTAGCCATCGCAAAATTCCAGTTCCGGCAACTGCAGTTCAAATGCCGCCGTTCGATTCCGCATCGGCCGCGGTCGGCAGCGCGTCGTTGCCTTTCGCGCCACGGAATTACATCGGCGCGTGTGGTTGCTGCTGAAGCCGCACTTCTCGGTTTGCGCTTTTTTTTCACACCACCTTTTGCAAAGCTGCCGCCGCTGATGACATCAATCCGCCTTTTCATTGCGCTCTGTTGCCTTCTTTCGGCTCTGACAGTCAGGGGAGCATCCGCCGAACTTGCCGAGGACCAGGTGGAGATTGTTTCCGGGGATGCCATGTTCGACCTGACCCGCCGCATCGCCGTGGTGACAAATTCCGTGGTGATCCGATCGCAGGGCGCCGTGCTCACCGCGGAGCGGGTGGTCTTGAACGAGCGGACGGGCGATGTATCCGCCACAGGAAAAGTGCGGATCCAGCAGGACGCCATGATCTGGACCGGCGATCACATCGAATACAATTTCAAAACTCGCCAGATGATGACAGAGCGGTTCCGGGCTGGACGCTCGCCGGTATTCGCGCGCGGCCAGGGATTGCAGGCAGATCTCACCAACCAGGTCTACACAGCCACCAATGCCTTGATCACCGCCGATGACGTCTGGGAACCGGCCATTGGCATTCGCGCCAGCCACATCCGCATTGTTCCCGGAAAACGGATCGAAGCCACCCATGCGACCCTGTACGCGGGAGGGGTTCCGATTTTCTACTTTCCGTTCTACGTTCGAAGTCTTGGTCCCGACGCGAACAACCTGAATGTCACACCCGGCTATCGAAGCCGCTTTGGACCTTACCTGCTGGGCACCTACACGTGGATCGCGAACGAACATCTCGACGGCGAATTCCATCTCGATTACCGCCAAAAGCGCGGAGTCGGAGTCGGGCCTGACGTGAATGTCCATCTCGGACGATGGGGCGATGCAGCGCTGCGTTATTATTATACCCGCGACGACGATCCGCGCACCAACGGCCTGCTTGCGCCTGTGCGCGACAACCGTCAGCGCTTCGACTTCTCCTATCAGGCGAACCCCTTCACCAACTTCAATGTGAAGTCGATGGTGCGTTACCAGAACGATCCCGGTGTCATTCGCGACTTTTTCGAAAGTGATTATCGCGACAATCCTCAGCCGAACACGTTTGTGGAGGTGAACCGCTTCTGGCAGAACTTCAGCCTTGATGTGCTGGCACAGCCGCGCATCAACACGTTCTATGAAACGGTCGAGCGCCTGCCTGACGTCCGGCTCAGTGGGTTTCGCCAGCAACTCGGCGCCACGCCAATTTACTATGAAAGTGAAAGCTCAGCCGGTTTCTACCGCCGGCTGTTGGCCGAAACCAACAACATTGGCGGCGGGCTCAATTACGAAGCAGCCCGCGCTGATACGTATCATCAACTGCTGCTGCCTCATACGTTTTTCGGCTGGCTAAACGTCACGCCGCGAGCCGGCGGGCGCCTCACCTATTATTCGGAGGTGAACGGGCCGGGTGAAGACATCGCCCTTGCAGGCAGCCGGCAGGGAGACGTTTACCGGGGCGTCTTCAACACCGGCGCCGAGGTGTCCTTCAAGGCTTCCCGCGTGTGGCCGGCCCTCATGAGCAAGCCGCTCGATCTCGACGGTTTGCGACACATTGTCGTGCCTTCCGCCAATTACGTTTTTGTGTCGGAACCCAACTACCGGCCGAGCGAACTGCCGCAATTTGATTACGAGTTTCCGAGCCTGAGACTGCTGCCAAATGAATTTCCGGATTACAACGCCATCGATGCGGTAGACAGCCGCAACGTCATCCGCTTCGGACTTCGAAACAAGCTGCAGACGCATCGCGAAACCGAAGTGGTTGACGTGCTGGATTGGCAGCTTTACACGGACTGGCGTCTGCGTCCGCGCACGACAGAGGCGGAGAACTATCGCAGCACTTTTTCGGATATCTACTCCGACCTTTCTCTTCGGCCGCGGTCCTGGCTGACGCTGCAATCCCAGACGCGGTATGACATCAACGAGAAAGATTGGACGATGGCACTGCACAACGTTTCGGTGCAGCCAAACGACCGCTGGAGTTTCAGCGTCGGCCACTTCTTCCTGCGTTCGGATCACCCGGACGCGCGCACGTGGCTGGGCCAGGGGAATAACATCATGCGGACAACGCTGTATTATCGCGTGAACGAAAACTGGGGCCTTCGAGCGAGCCATTATTATGACGTGTCGCGATCCCAATTGCGGGAACAGTTCTACACCGTCTACCGCGACCTGCGCAGTTGGACTGCCGCATTAACCGTCGGAATGCGCGATGAGTTCGCGCAGTCGGATGACTTCCTCATCGCATTCACATTCTCGCTGAAAGCGGCTCCGCGGTTTGGCCTTGGCAGCGACACCATCGAGCGCCGCTCCTTGCTGGGTCGCTGATCACGCGTTCCTTCACTGGGACAGGTTGCGGCTTCCCTTCAACATCTCGCGCCAATTCAGGGTAAAAAACCCCATGGAACGTCAATAGCCCGTGGGCAACGGTGAACGCGAAAGGAATGCACTATGCGAAATCTTAAAAAGCTAGCACTTATTGGCGGCGCGAGCGCGCTGATGGCAATTACAGCCCTCACAGGCTGCGAATCGAGCCGCCACTCCGACCGCACCGCGGGCAGAACGTTGGATGACAAAATGATCACCCGCGATGTTCAGGACAGACTCGAAACGGAGCCCATTTACAAGTTCACCGACGTTGATGTGAAAACATTCGCGGGCGTTGTCCAGCTGAGTGGGTTCGTGAGCACCGACGAACAGAAGCAACGCGCGGGAGACATTGCCCGGCAGGTCACTGGCGTCACTCAGGTCGTGAATAATATCAGCCTCAAGCCGACCACCGGTACAGGTCTGACCGCCACAGGCCGGACAAACCAGCTGAATGAACCCCGTCCAATCCCCGCGGGGCAGAGCGGACAGATAAACGACTAATCTAAATTACAGATTACTTCCAACTGAACGCGCGAGATTCCTCTTGCGCGTTTTTCTTTTTGGAACCTGCAAGCGGGCGAATCGGGGCCGGGAACGAAAAGAACGGCCCGCTCGAGCGAGACGAGAAAAGCGGAAAAGACTTTTAAATCGGCCGATTGCGCACGGCCAGGCTTAACCCGCTGATGACGGCCGCGCCTCCGCCAAGGATCAACCACATGGACCGGTTTGACGAATTCTCGGCCAGCGCGCGAGACACCTCGACCGCAAACGCCTGTGATTCGTTGAAGCCGATGATCAGAAGAACAATGCCCGTCGCGAATACGGCAAGGCCCAGGATGTTGCTCATACGTGGCCCAAATTCGCGTGCCATTGCACGCCGCTCAATGCGCAGTTTCACTACCGTAAGTTATGATCGATGCGGATTTTAACGTTTCTGGCAGGGGAACTTTCCCATTTGCATTCCGGGTTGCTGGACTAAAGTGAAACCATGTCGTTCAAGCGGAAATGGGTCTCACGGCTGAAATTCGCAGCCGTTTGCGCATCAGTCATTGGTCTCTTTTTCATCGTTCAGCAAATTCAGGCTAAGGCGCTTGCTGCGAAGTTTCATTCCGTGCAGTGGACCTGGTTTGCACTTGCCGTCTTGATCTTCGGTGCGCTGTTTATTCCGGCTGCAGCCAGGTGGCGCATTGCGCTTCGCGCGAGCGGCGCCAGCGTTCGGTTTGTGGCAGCGGCTTTAATTGCCCTGATCGGGCATTTCTTTTACACGATTCTCCTGGGCGCAGCGGGGGGCGACACCGCAAAGTCACTTCTTTATTCCCGCTGGCACCGCGTTCCCGTAACCACAACCTTGGCGGCCTCGTCGCTCGATCGCATCCTGGGTCTGGGCGGTCTCGTGCTTTTCATGAGTATTGCCCTGGTGCTGGGCTTCAGCGGCGGCGGATTCGGCGAGGCGGGCAAGGTTTCACTTCGCTGGTCCGCCGGGTGGCTGGCCGGTGTGATCGTGATTGCAGCGGCAGCCATTTTTTGGCTCAAACGTTCTCCGCAGGATTCGCCGCAACGACATTTCCTTCGAACGCTGAAGGCCGGCGGCCGGCGGCTGCTGGCTTCGCGGGCGGATCTGTGGAGCGGCGTGGCGTGCGGAATCGCCGTTCAAGCGGCGTTGAGTGGCGTGCTCGCTTTGTGCCTCGCAGCAGTGAGCAGCGAACCGATTCCTTGGGCGCGGCTCGCCTGGACTTTCCCCCTGATCTCAATCATCAGCGCATTGCCCATAACGTTCGCCGGGCTGGGAGTCAGGGATACCGCAGCGGTAACGCTTTTCAGCCTGTATCATGTCGACCCTGCAACAGCCGTGGCCGCTTCACTCCTTGCTGCAGCGGTGAGTTTAATCTGGGCCGTCGCGGGAGCCGCGCTTCTTTGGTGGCAGGCCTTGCGCCATGAAATGCGCCAGCCCTTCCGGAGCGTCCTGGCGGCCGTGCCCCGTTGATCTACGCCGTGAGGCTAAGGCGCAGGATTGGGTGTGGCTGCGGGCGCGGGCGCGTCGAGCAACTGCTTGATCGTGGCAAGTAAATCGTCGTTGTTCACGGGTTTCTGGAAAAACGCGACAGCCCCTTCTGCAAACGCCTTGTCCCGATACTTTGCTGCGTCGCCACCCGTGATGATAATGACAGGAATGCCCTTGGCCTCTTCCATTCGCTTCAGCCATTGAATGATGCGAAAGCCGTCCCATGGAACGCCCGAAACCTCCGGCGGGAAACCAATGTCGAGCAGGATCATGTCCGGCTTCTTGGTGCGCGCGGCCGCGACCGCTTCGGAACCATCGACCGCAGTGATGACGTCGTAATTCGCCTTCAGCTTCAAGGAAAGCGTCTTCAGGATCACTTCGTTGTCGTCGACGATTAAAATCTTTTTGCGGTTCATAGGTTCCCCAAAAACGGAGCTTCAGTTTTTAGCACAATCCAAGCCAGCGGTGAAAAATTACCAAAGCTCCCCGCATAACTCAACCCTCGCGGAAGAACATCCGCGGCGCACGACAACGGGAATTCCGGGTCTTGCAACCACTGTACCGAAATGAGTCGCCTTGGACTTGTTTTGTTTCAATGCTCTCGCGCCGGATGGGCAACGAATTTTATCGGCAGGATGATCAACGCGGCGCGCGCGTGAACGCTTTGTTTGCACGCATCGCAAGACGCTACGACTTCATCAATGACCTGCAGAGTTTCGGATTGCATCGATTCTGGAAACGCCGCGTGGTCGAGCTGGCTCAAATTAAACCGGGCACGCAGGTGCTCGACGTTTGTTGCGGCACGGGAGACATCGCAATCCAGGCGGCCGCGGCCGGAGGGATCGTGGTTGGCCTCGATTTCACCCCGGCAATGCTCGATGTCGCGCGTCATCGGCCGGCTTCGTTCGAACGCCGCGCCGGCAAAATTTCCTTCATTGAAGGCGATGCCCTGAAGCTGCCTTTCGAAGATCAGTCGTTTGCGGTCGTCACTGTCGGATATGGTCTGAGAAATCTTTCGAACTGGAAAGTGGGCTTGCATGAGATGTTGCGAGTAGCGCAGCCAGGGGGGCGATTGCTGGTATTGGAGTTCGGGAAGCCGGATTGCCCGCCGTGGCGCTGGATTTATTTCACCTACTTAAAGGCCGTTGTGCCACTGCTCGGATGGGCCTTCGCGGGGAGCGCCGCCGCATATGCCTACATCCTGGAGTCCTTGAAACATTATCCAGGACAGCGGGGTGTTGAACGGGAGATGCGCGAACTCGGCATGCACAATGTTCGAGTGGTGAACTTCCTGGGTGGCGTCATGAGCATCAACTATGGCGAAAAACCGGCAGTCGCCGCCGCATCCCACTCGTTAAAGACCCACCTTGGCAAACGCAGCTGAAACTCGTTAATCTCGCGCGTCGTGGTAAAGCGATCAACATTGGCAGGCATCGTTCTCGGCGCAACCATGGGGCTCGCTTTGGGAGTGGGAGCATACACATTCATCTACGCCAAAGGCGCGTCATACCTCACCAACAACCCCGAGGCGTGCACCAATTGCCACCTGATGCAGGATCAATACGACGCCTGGATCAAGAGCAGTCATCGTCACGTGGCGACGTGCAATGACTGCCACACACCCAGCAACCTGATCGGCAAGTATTACACCAAGGCCCAAAATGGCTTCTGGCATTCCTTTTATTTCACGACAGGCAACCATCCCGACCCCGTACAGATCACGGAGCGGAACCGTCAGGTGACGGAAAACGCATGCCGCAAATGTCACGCAGACATTGTGCAGACGATCGAGGGTCATGGTGGAAAAGAGGACCAGACTTCCTGCACACGCTGCCACGCAAGCGTCGGCCACATGCATTGATTTATGAAGAAAGACCCAGCGGAATCCCAGCCCGGCAAGCCAGACCGCCCCTTCCTAAAATTTGCAGCTGCGACAGCCATTGCGGCCCTCGTCGCCGTCGCTGGCCTTGCCTTGCTCGTGAATATCATGGAGCACAAACAGGAGGCGAAGAACCCCTTCTTCCGCGTCGTGGAGCTGACCGACGACACCGTGGATCCCGCGATCTGGGGCAAGAATTTCCCCTTTCAGTATGATCAGTATCTGCGAACCGTCGACCAGGTGCGCACGCGCTACGGCGGCAGCGAAGCACTGCCGCGGACCCCATCAGAGGCGGATCCCCGATCGGTCGTGGCCCAGTCAAAACTGGAGGAGGATCCGAGACTGAAAACCATGTGGGCCGGTTATGCGTTCTCAATCGATTTCCGCGAGGAACGGGGCCACGCGCACATGCTCAACGACCAGACCTTCACGGGACGGCAACAGCGCCCTCAACCCGGCACATGCCTGAACTGTCATTCCTCCATGTATACCGCTTACAAAGAGGCGGGGGATGGCGACATCACCAAAGGCTTTGAGAAGATCAACCAGTTGAGTTTCGCAGAGGCACGAAAACTCGTCGAACACCCGGTCGCGTGCATCGATTGCCATAATCCAACCAACATGCAACTTCGCATCACGCGGCCAGCATTCATGGAAGGCATGGCGGCGCTCAAGGCGAGCCAGGGAGTGAAGGATTACGACGTGAACCGCGACGCAACGCGGCAGGAAATGCGTAGCTTTGTGTGCGGCCAATGCCATGTTGAATACCATTTTCGCGGCACTGAAAAGCGCCTGGTTTATCCGTGGTCGAAGGGTCTGAAGGTCGAGAACGCCCTGGCCTACTACGATGAAATCGGATTCAAAGACTGGCAGCACGCCGAGACCGACGCTCCTGCGCTGAAGGCGCAGCATCCCGAGTTTGAGATGTACAACCAGGGCGTGCATGCAAGGTCAGGTGTCGCCTGCGCGGATTGCCACATGCCCTACACACGCATGGGTGCCCAAAAAGTGAGCGATCATCATGTGCGCAGCCCTCTCCTGAATATCAACAAGGCCTGCCAGACGTGTCATCGCTGGCCCGAGGCGGAATTGAAACAGCGCGTCGAAAACATCCAGTCGCGGACATTTGGCATGAGGAATCTTGCCATGGATGCGCTGATGGATTTGATCAACGACATCAAGGGCGCTCGCACAGCGGGCACTCCAACCAATCAGCTGGCGCAGGCTCAGGATTTTCAGCGCAAGGCGCAATTTTACCTCGATTACGTGGAGGCCGAGAACTCGACCGGTTTTCATGCGCCACAGGAAGCCGCGCGCATTCTCGCGGAGTCCATCGATTTCTCGCGCAAGGGCCAGAACGCCTTGCGTGGTTCCCCGTCACCAGGTGCTGAACGCGCAGCCGCAGCGCGATAGGTTCAACCACGGAATCAGGCCGAACCAAGGTCCGAAAGTGTTGGCCTGGGGATTCGGAGCGGCGTAATTTTGCAGCCATGCACACCAGGGTTTTAGTTTTCGCGCTGGCCATTCTCGGGCTGGCAGGCCACGCCTTTTCGCAGACGAATTCTCCTGCCGGAAACCTGCATTCGCTGTGGCGGGCTGAAGGAAAAAGCAATGTGGTTTACCTGATGGGATCGGTTCATCTGTTGAAGCCGTCAGATTACCCGCTCGATCCAGTGCTGGAACTGGCCTACACCAATTCGACAATTGTTGTTTTCGAAACGGATATCGAACGAATGCAACGCCCCACGACCCAGTTCGAAATGATGTCGAAGGCAGCCCTTCCTCCTGGAGAAACGTTGAAGGACCAATTATCCGAAAAGGTGTACCAGGATTTTCGCAAACGAGTGGAGGCGGCAGGCTTGCCGGGCATGATGTTTGATCAACTCAAGCCAAGCCTGGCTGCGATGACCCTCGCCGTGGTCGAGCTGCAAAAACTTGGGGTGGATCCTGAGCTCGGAATTGACCAGCACTTCTTCAACCGGGCGCGCAAGGACCGCAAGCCCATTGTTCCGCTCGAAACCGTTGAGTTTCAAATCGACCTGATCACGGGCTTCAGCAAAGCGGAAGGGGAAGATTTCATGAAGAGCCTGCTTGAGCAGATCGACCAGACGGAAAAGGTGTTCGATGAGATGGTGAGCGCCTGGAAAACCGGCAACACTGAAATGCTCGAGAAAGTCCTCAACGAATCGATGCGCGACGCGCCGGGAATCTACAGCAAATTCCTGACTGACCGGAATCGCCGCTGGTTGCCCGAGGTGCAAAAGCTGATCGATAGCGGCACCAACAGTGTCGTCATCGTGGGCGCGGGACACCTCGTGGGTCCTGACGGGCTCGTGGATCTGCTGCAGAAACGCGGCGCGAAGCTCAAGCAGCTGTAGCGCTTCGGGTTCCGAATTGCATTTCGCGGCTCGGAACTTATTCTCGCCAGCGATGACGCAGTATCTCGATCTTCTTCGCCTGGTGCTCAACGAAGGAAGGTTCAAACCCGACCGCACCGGCACAGGCACCTACTCGGTGTTCGGCGCCCAAGCCCGCTTTCCGCTTTCCGGCGGCTTCCCCGTTCTCACGACGAAAAGGCTGCATCTCAAATCGATCATCCACGAGTTGCTGTGGTTCCTTCGCGGCGACACGAATGTTCGGTATCTAAACGAAAACGGCGTCACGATCTGGGACGAATGGGCCGACGCCGAAGGCAGCCTGGGCCGCGTGTATGGCGCGCAATGGTGCGACTGGCGAACCGCCGACGGACGATCCATCAATCAGATCGACCAGGTGATCGAACAGATCAAGAAGAACCCGGACAGCAGGCGGCTGATTGTGAGCGCCTGGAACGTTGGAGAAATTGAGCAAATGGCCCTGCCGCCGTGCCATGCCATGTTTCAATTCTTTGTTCAGAACGGCGAGTTGAGCTGCCAGCTGTATCAGCGGAGTGCGGACCTTTTCCTTGGCGTGCCATTCAATATCGCAAGTTACGCGCTGCTCACACTCATGGTGGCGCAGGTGTGCGACTTGAAACCCGGAACGTTCGTCCACACTTTTGGCGATCTGCATCTCTACGCCAATCATCTGGAACAGGCCCGCCTGCAGCTCACGCGCGAACCCCGGCCCCTGCCGCGAATGAAACTTAATCCCGCGGTCAAACAGATCCGCGACTTCCGCTTCGAAGATTTCGAACTCCTTGGATACGATCCCCATCCGGGAATCAAGGCCCCAATCGCGGTGTGATCAACCATCGTGAAACATTTCAAAGCCATCGCTGCGATGTCGCTGAACCGGGTGATTGGCGATGGCAAAAGGATCCCCTGGCATCTGCCTGAGGATTTCAAATGGTTCAAGCAACTCACGCTCGGCAATGTGGTGGTGATGGGGCGCAAGACGTTCGAAAGCCTGGGCAAGCCATTGCCGCAGCGCACGAACGTGGTCCTGACGCGGCATCCTGCACGCTTGCGGCGGGAGTTCCCGGAACTTTTTGCCGGCTTCACGCTGGGCACGCGAGCGCGTTCTCTTCGTCGCCCCAAGCAACTGCACCTCCCGAAGGTCCCAGGAAGCAAGGGAACCGAATTGCGTTTGCAACGGAGCCTTCTCAAGCTGGATCCAGCCGAGTTCGCGCGCGACGTTTTCATCTGCGGCGGCGCGCAGATTTACGAACAGTCCCTGCCGATGTGCTCGGATTTGTTCCTCACCCTGGTGAAGCGGGAGGTTCACGGCGACGCCTTCTTCCCCCCCTTCGAGCACCTGTTCGACGTTGCCGAAGAGGTTCGCGACACCCCTGAGTTTCGGATTCTTCATTACGTGCGGCGCGGTTCGACCCGCATTTCGGCGCGCAAAGCCAGCGGGACCGGCAGGCTGAATAACAGATGATTCCAAGCTCCTGCCGGCGTTCTTTCCCCAACAGAAGCCGCTCCCGATCCTTGCACTTTCTTCCCTTGTTTGCCTGGAAGGGTCTCCCCACAATGCGCCGCAGAAAATGAAATCCTGTTCCGTCACTTGCCTCGGGGTGGGCGATGGCTGGCCCTGCGCCGATCGCAATCACGCCTCGACCCTCTACCGCTTCGGCAAGACATCCCTCCTCATCGACTGCGGCGAACCCGTCGATCGCAGCATCAAGGCGAGCGGGATCAGTTACGATTCGATCAATGCAATCCTGCTGTCGCACCTGCACGCGGATCATTTTGGCGGACTCTTCATGCTCATGCAGGGCTTCTGGCTCGAGCAACGCCAGGGTGACCTGCCGATCTTCATGCCGTCACATGGCATCCATCCGCTGCAACAGATGTTCGAAGCGGGGCTGTTGTTTGACGAACTGCTGCCGTTCAAGCGGAAGTTCTTTGGACTCCAGCCGGCGAAGCCTTTTTCGGTCTCGGATGTAACGGTCACCCCGTTTCCGACCACTCATTTGAACGGGCTGAAGACGCGGTTTCAAACAAAGCATCCGCACGTGTTCTCCGCATTCAGCTTCCTGCTGGAGCGCAAACGAATGCGCGTGGGACACAGCGCCGACCTCGGAACACCGGAGGATCTCGATCCCCTGTTTGAAAAGCCGCTCGACCTTCTCGTTTGTGAGATGTCGCACTTTGCCCCCGAGCAGATGTTTGAATACCTTCGCACCCGGCCCGTGAAACAGGTGATCTTCGTGCACCTGGGCTCCGAGAATTGGGACGATGTGCCGAAACTGAAGCGACTCGGGAAAAAGCTTCTGCCTGGGGTGCGGCACACGTTTGCCAGGGACGGCGGAACCTTCGCAATCGAATAGGTCCCATCAACTCCACCTTGCAAACACGCCGTTGCCTCGTAAAGTTCAGGGCAGGCAGGTTCAGACAGGTTTTCTGAAGGACTTAAATTCGTCGCGGTGCTGCGCTGCCGAGTTCTCCCGGCCTGTCGGATCAGCTGCTCGGCGTTGAGGCGTCCGGCCGCCGCGAGGCAGGGATATGGCCCGGTCAGCATCGCAGGCTAAGGCAAAGACAGGACAGGTTCGGAAACCTGTGCCACGCCGGCGCCTCGATCCTTCGAGGAATTCCGCCTTTACACCCGGCGTGTGGATTGGCAAGGTGCGCTCCAATTTGTCGGGGCGGACGCTTTAGTGGAACGGTTGTTATTATTGAAAACGAAATTTTATGCCTGAATTGGTTGGAAATCTCTTGGTCGGGCAGTCCGGCGGACCGACTGCAGTCATTAACGCCAGCGTGGCCGGCGTATTGCAGGAAGCCGGCAAGCACGAGTCTATCGAGGAAATCTACGGGGGACTCAATGGCATCCTCGGCATCCTTAATGAGGAGTTGATCGATATCAATGACGAGAAGGCTCGCACAATCGAGGGTCTGCGCTATACGCCCGCCGCGGCCCTCGGCACCTGCCGTTACAAGATCGATTTCAAGAAGAAGCCAGAAAAGGCGGCCCAGGACATGGATCGCCTGTTTGAAGTCTTTCAGGCTCATAACATCCGCTATTTCTTCTACGCGGGCGGCAACGATTCACAGGACACCTCCCACAAGATTCATCTCGAAGCCGTCAAACGCGCCTGGGATATGCGGGTCATCGGAGTTCCGAAAACCATCGACAACGACCTGCCCCACACCGACAGCTGTCCGGGTTATGGCTCGGCCGTGAAGTACTGCGCCACGACCGTGCTCGAAGTCGCGACGGACGTCAGCAGCATGGCAACCGATGACGGATCCTGCTGCATTATTGAAGTCATGGGGCGCGCTGCGGGCTGGATTGCGGCCGGAACTGTGGTCGCAAAGCAGGGAAATCCTGCAAACGCGCCGCACATCATCCTTCTTCCGGAATTACCCTTCAACGAGGAGAAGTTCCTCGCCAAGGTGCAGGAAACCGTTGCGGCATACAAATATTGCATAGTCGTGGTCGGCGAAGGATTGAAGAACGAGCAGGGTGAGGAAATCGGCGCGGATAAAACACGGCTCGACGCCTTCGGCCACGCTGTTCTCGCCGGCGCCGCTGAGAAGCTCAAGGAAATCATCCAGGGCAAGATGAACCTGAAGACGCGCACCGTCATGCTCGGCTATGCACAGCGTGCTGCCGCGCACATTGCGAGCGCCACCGACGCAAATAACGCGCATGCCTGCGGGGTTGCCGCCGTCAAGGCCGCGGTCGAAGGACAAAGTGGTTTCATGGTGAAGATTGTTCGCGACGTGCAAGCTGACGGGTCCATCAAATGGTCAACGGGTTTGCAACCGCTCGAAGACATCGCGAATGTCGAACATTTCATCCCGAAGGATTGGATTGGCGAAGACGGTTTTCTGCCGAACGAAAAATTCGTGGAATACGCGCGTCCGTTGATCGAAGGCGAAGTGAAGGTTCCCATGGAGGGCGGATTGCCGAAATACGTTTCGCTCGAAAAATCCAAAGTGGAAAAGAAGCTGGCGCCGCGCGCCTGATTCACAACGCGGTTTTCGCAAAAGGCCCGGAGTTCCCCCCGGGCCTTTTGCTTTACAGCTTCGTTGACGTTTGAAAGTTCTCCGAGCAAGTTCTCGCAATCATGAGTAAGACCCTGTTCGAGAAAATCATCGCGCGTGAGATTCCAGCGACCATTGTCTACGAAGACGAACTCGTGATCGCGTTCCGCGACGTCAAACCCCAGGCGCCCACTCACGTCCTCATCATTCCGAAGAAACCGATTCCTCGAATTGCCGAAGCGAAACCCGAGGATCATCAGGTGCTGGGTCATCTGATGGTGAAAGCGGGCGAGGTAGCACGGAGCCTGGGACTGGCCGAGGGCGGATTCCGTCTCGTCTTCAACAACGGCCCCGACGCGGGCGAAGCCGTTCCCCACCTGCATTGCCATATCATCGGAGGACGCAAACTCGCCTGGCCACCAGGTTGAAAAACCCGCGTCGTCCCGCAACCCTGGCCCGCCACTCAGGCATTAGGGAGTCGCCTGGGGCAGGAACGTGAGGAACGATTCGATCGCGCGCACAAAGGTATCGCGATCAGCGCCGAGCGGGTCGTTGTGTCCGCCGTGGATTTCGGCAAATTGTTTCGGCTCGTTTGCTGCCGCGAAATTCCGCTCCCCGTGAGCGAAGCCAATCATTTCATCGGTGCGGCTGTGCAGCACGAGAACCGGGACCTTGATGCGTGGCAGCCGGTCCAGAGTGTTGTATCGAATGCGGCACAGGAGTCGCACGGGCAGCCAGGGAAACAATTCCGAACCGATATCCGGAATGCTTGTAAAGGTGCTGTGAAGAACCAGGCCGGCGACGGGTTCCCGGGCCGCGAGTTCGCTCGCCACTCCTCCGCCCAGCGATTCTCCGTAAGCGATAATGCGTTGATGCGGAAAACCGTTCTGCACGAGCCATGCGTGCGCAGCCTGGGCGTCCTTGTAAGTGCCCTCTTCTGATGGCCGGCCTTCGCTCAGGCCATACCCGCGGTAATCAAACGAGAGCACGTTAATGCCGAGTTCACGCAGCAGGAGACAAAGATCGACGCGATGACTGATGTTCCCGCCATTGCCATGACATAGCACCAGCGCGAGATCCCTGCGCGGCGCGTTCAATGCGGCGGGGAAAAACCATGCGTTGAGCTGAACACCGTCGGACGCCTTGAAGAAAACGTCCTGAATTGGTTGCGCGGACTCCTTTTCAGCCGGGTCCAGGCTGCGGGTGGGATGATAAACCTGACTGTGTTCGAACCAGCGGAAGAACATAAGAAATAGAATCAAGCCGGCAATCGCCTGCACGAGAGTGCGTCGCGCAAAGCGGGAATGTTTCATCGCCGCACTGTGCCACAGCCTTGCTGACGTGACCACCATGGAGGGTTCTACCCCTGAGTTTCAACCAACCGGCGCTTTACTTCGAGCCGACCAAAATTAGAATCCAGTCATGGCTTCAGAATTTGATCCGGCGGATTTCGTCGACAACGACTTCCAGGTTCGCAAAGCCGCAGCCCCCGCGAGTTCGCTGCGGGCGCCCACGCGCGAGGAAGTGGACAGCCGTGTTTTGGAGGCGCAGCAACGCCTCGCCGAACTGAAGCGCGCACAGGAGGATCTCGAGCGCGAACGAGCGGGCCTGGAGGAAACGCGCCGCCGCCAGATTGAGTTCCAGACAGGCCGCCAGGAGATGATCCAGAATCTCACGCGCGGCATCGGCCTGCTTGAGGAATCGGAGTTCGCAGCACGGCGTGACGCTGAACAGATGGCCGCCACGCTTGCGGAATTCCGCAATGCACTGGGCCGGGTTGAATCGACAAACGAAACCAGCTGGACCAAGGATAATTTTGCAGTGGAGCTGACACGGGCATTGACGGCCATTGAGAATGCGCGCATGGAATGGAACAGCGCCCGCCTGAAATTTCCCGTCCTGTCGGGACAATCCGCGCAGCGTGAGACGCCACAGGCCGCTGCTCCCGCCTCCATTCTGCCGAATCAAAGTTTTGGGGCACTGTGCCAGTACGGGCTGGCTTTGACCTGGCCCATCGCGGTCGCCCTCGTGATTGGATTCGCCATTCTCGTGGCAGTGCTGATGATGCAACGCTGATGAACAAATGGGGCTGTTCAAAAAGAAATCTGATCCCGTGTCCGAGCGCGCGCAAGCGCTGAGCGATGAGATCGCCGCGCTCGAGGCGCAGATTCGGCAGCTCGATTCGCAGTTGCAAAGTCCGCAACGCAAGTCGTCCGGGCTTCGTTCCACTGCGCTGCCCGATGGCCGCACCATCAGCCATAACGACCCCGCTGCGCCACCTGTTTCCACGACCGCGCCGTCGGCGACTGCGGAGCCGATCTTCGAGCAAATCGACCAGGGACGTTTGAAGTCGCGCGCGGAAGCGCCGACAACGCCCGAACATTTCAATGGCCTTGGAGTGCGGAAATATGATCTGCCCGCGCTGCTGCGGCGTATTCGGAATCAATTCAGCGGGCCTTCGGCCAGCAATCCCAAGCTCGTCAATTACCTCGCGGCTGGCGGCATTCAGGGACTCCGTCCGATGCGTTATGAGAAACGTGTTGCGCGCAATCGTTTCATTTTCCTCGTTGCATTCCTTTTCATCATGCTGCTCGGCATCATCAGTTTCTTCTTCCGCAAGTAACCGTTGTCTGCGCTACGTCCCGGCAGGCGCAACAACCGCGTTTTCAGCCGCCTTTTAAAGTGACTTTTAGCGGCGTGCGCAGCACATTTCGCCGACAAGTTACCGATGAAAAAATCCTCTCCAGTCTCACGCAGCGGACGGTTTTCCGGAGGGCCGGCTTCCGACGTGGCGCAGTTCACGGAATCCATTTCCTTCGATTGGCGGCTCTGGCGTTACGACATTCTCGGGTCGCTCGCGCACGCGAACATGCTGAAGTCAATTGGCATCCTGACCGGCGAGGAGCTCGCGGCAATCAGCCGCGGCCTGGACGCGATCGCACGCGAAATTGAATCGGGAACGTTCAAATGGAAACCAGAGCTCGAGGACGTTCACATGAACATCGAGGCCGAATTGACGCGGCGTGTGCCTGCTGGCGCGAAGCTCCACACGGGTCGGTCGCGCAACGACCAGGTGGCGCTGGATATTCGGCTCTGGCTGCGCGACCAGCTGCTGCAGCTCGTAGGCGAGCTCAAGTCCCTGCAAACGGCGCTTGTTCAACTCGGAGACGACAATCGGTCCGTCATCATTCCGGGCTACACACATCTTCAACGGGCTCAGCCCGTTTACTTCGCACATCACCTTCTCGCGTATGTAGAGATGTTCGATCGCGACGTCGATCGCCTCAGCGGCTGCTTCTCACGGTTGAATGTCTGTCCGCTCGGCGCAGGCGCGCTTGCGGGGTCGACTCTTCCACTCGACCGCGCGCTCGTTGCGGTGACACTCGGATTCGTTGACAACAAAGGCAAGCCGCGCATCTCCCAGAATTCAATGGATGCCGTAAGCGACCGCGACTTCGCCGTCGAGTTTTGCGCGCACGCTGCCCTGCTTGCAGTGCACATGTCCCGGCTGGCTGAAGATCTCATCCTGTGGGCGAGCAGCGAATTCAGCTTCATTCGCATTTCCGACGCCTACACCACCGGTTCGTCATTGATGCCGCAAAAGAAAAATCCGGATATCGCGGAACTCACGCGCGGGAAGAGCGGCCGCGTCATTGGCAATCTCGTGTCGCTGCTCACGTTGCTCAAAGGTCTGCCAATGACCTACAACCGCGACCTGCAGGAGGACAAGGAGCGCCTGTTCGACAGCGTCGACACCGTTCGCGCGACGGTTCGAATCGTCGCCGCGATGCTGGGAAACATCGAAGTCGACGCGCGGGCGTGTCGGGCTGCGGCCGCCGATTCCACGCTGCTGGCAACGGATTTGGCGGATTATCTCGTGCGCAAGGGCATGCCGTTCCGGCAGGCGCATCATGCCGTGGGCGCGTTGGTCGCATTGGCGGAAAAAAGCGGAAAACCATTGAACGCTCTCAGCCTTCAGGAATATCAATCGGTTGACGCCTTGTTCGAGGCTGATGTGCTGAAAAGCTTTGATCTGGACAAGGCAATGACACGACGCGAGCTGACGGGCGCTCCCGGATCAAAGGAAGTGGCCCGGCAGATTGCAGCGTGGCGCAAGCGCTTGAGCTGAGCTGAGCTGGAGTGAATCGGCTGCAAGCTGGATTTGTGCGGGGGAGTTCGCGATGATTCAGGCGTGCCGAATCCGCCGACGTCACGCGAAATGCTCACAAACCTGTTGGAACAGGTTTCGCGTTCATTCTACCTGACGCTGCGGGTCTTGCCTTCCGACATCCGTCCACAGATCGGCCTCGCATATTTGCTCGCACGCACCACCGACACCGTTGCGGACACCACCCTGGTTTCCCTGGAACAGCGGCTGGATTTGCTGGAACAATTGCGAGGCAGAATTGTTGGGACGCGCACGGATGCCCTGTCCGTAATGGACCTTTCCCGGAACCAGGAGTCGCAGCCAGAACGCAAACTCCTCGAGCATGTCGAAACGTCTCTCGCCATTCTTGCGCAGAGTTCCGCGGAGGATCGTGCCTTGATCCGCAAGGTCCTCGACACCATTACGAGCGGCCAGGTGTTGGACCTGAAACGTTTCGCAGGCGCGAACGCGGATTTGATTGTGGCACTCCGCACGCGCGAGGAGCTGGATGACTACACGTATCGCGTGGCCGGTTGTGTCGGCGAGTTTTGGACGAAGATCTGTTTGCAGGATCATTTTCGAGGATCGCAATTCCTCACCAACCAGGGAATTTCGCAAACTGATTACGAAATGCTGGGCGTCCGCTTCGGCAAGGGTTTGCAGCTGGTGAACATCCTTCGCGACCTGCCCGCCGACCTGCGCTCGGGGCGCTGCTATATTCCGTCCGACATGTTGCAGTTGGTTCAACTTGCACCCAGCGACTTGCTGGACCCCCAATCCGCACCCCGTTTGCGTCCCGTGTTCCATCAGCTGGTGGACGACGCCCAGGCGCATTTGGAAGCGGGATGGCGATATACAAACCTGATTCCACGATCCGAGCTTCGATTGAGACTGGCGTGCGCGTGGCCCATTTTGATTGGAATGAAGACGCTCAAGCGGTTGCGCGCCGCCAACGTGCTGGATGCCAGTCAGCGAATAAAAATCAGCCGTGCTGAAGTGCGTCAAATTCTGGTGCGATCCCTGGTCACCTATCCGCTGGCACGGTGGCGGAACCTTGCGCGTTCGATTTAGGCCCTGGCACCACGCCGCCAACGCCAATTTGGCGCTTCAAGCAATATGCCGCATTCGCCACGTATTTTTCCGCCCAATATTTCAATCCATCTCGCTCCTGCTGTGTGAGCGCCCGCGTCACCTTGGCGGGCGCGCCCAGGACCATTGATCCGGGAGGAATCCGGGTTCCCTGCGTGACAAGAGCCCGCGCGCCAATGATCGACTGCTCGCCAATAACGGCGCCATCGAGAATGATCGCCCCCATGCCCACCAGCACTTCGTCGCCAACGTGACACGCGTGCACCACGGCGGAGTGGCCAACAGTCACGTAGTTGCCGAGCATGCAGGGGAAATCATCGGCAAGGTGCAGAACGGCGTTGTCCTGGATGTTGGAGTGATGGCCCACAACGATGCGATTGATATCGCCGCGCAGCACGGCGTTGTACCAGACGCTGGAGTGATCGCCCAGTTGCACATCGCCGACAACGATGGCTCCTTTTGCAATGTAAACGTCTTTACCAAGCCGGGGCGGTTGGCAGAGGTAGGTCTGCAATTGTTCTTCAAGCTTGCACATGATTGTTCATTACACACGAGAAGCGCGTTGGAAACAAAAAACCCGCCGGTTTGACCCGGCGGGCTTAACCTCAGTTCCTCCGCCCGCCGTCTTAGAACCCAACCCGAAAAGACGGCAGGTGTTGTTTCCGACGTCAAAGTTTGAAATTTATTCAGAGTGGTTGAGAATGAAGCGGCACGTATGACGAGAAAGCCATCCAAGCGATCGCCGGCAAAACGAAAGCGTCTGCCGCGTTCGTTCAAGGAACTGACTCCTTCGAACCACTTCAATCCGCGCACGTTCTTTCATGAAATGGTTTGGAAAACCCTGCTCACGCGCAGGAAAGGAGAACATCGGCAGCCCGCATTTCCGAAATTGCAAGACGGCCAGGTCGCGATCACGTGGATCGGGCACGCGTCATTCCTGATTCAGTTCACGGATTTAAATGTGCTGGTCGATCCCAATTTCGCGAACTGGCTTTTTCTCCTGAAGCGAATCAAACGCTCGGGTTTGCGCATCGAGGATCTTCCGCCGATTGATCTGGTTCTTCTGACGCACGCCCACTTCGATCACTTTCACAAGCCATCCCTGCGGCGGCTTCCGCATCCGAAGATTGGCGTCATGCCTTGGGGCGTTGGCGACCTCGCGCTTGACCTAGGGTTTGAACGTGTAATCGAGCTCGCGTGGTGGGAAAGCTTCTCGCACACGGATTGGAAGGTGACGCTGACGCCAAGCAAGCACTGGGGCGCGCGAACGTTGCGCGATGATCATCGCGGCTACGGCGGTTTCATTTTGGAGCACCAAGGCCGCCGCATCTATCATGCGGGCGACAGCGCCTACTCGCACTGCTTTAAGGAGATCGGACGGCGCATGCCCCCGGAAATCGCCCTCCTGCCGATCGGCGCCTATTATCCAGACACGTTTCGCCGCGTCCACATGGGTCCCGACCAGGCAATGAAGGCGTTCAAGGATCTCGGCGCCCAGCAGCTGGTGCCAATGCATTACGGAACATTCCGGCTTTCATTTGAGGACATGGACGAACCGCCGCAATGGCTGATGGAATTGGCGGGCGAGCAAAAGGTCTCCGACAAGGTGCGCATCCTTGATGAAGGAGTCCCAATCGTGTTTTAAGGCGGCACAGAACGCAAAGATCAGGACGCTTCCAGGAATCCTGCGCGTCGGACCGCGGCGTTCACACCTCACGATGTCGAAAGCGGATCCGGCATGGGGCGAGTTCCAACCGTTTCGCACGTTTCCCGCTGAAGCAGGCTGACGCCCGCGGTCCGGAGGCGAATCCCTTGACGCCTCAACATTTAGTGTGTTAGAAACCGGCGTGCCACAATTAGCGGTGTAGCGTTATGCGATGTCCGAAATGCGGTTGCCAGGACGACAAAGTTGTCGATTCCAGAGCCTCCCGGGAGGGAGCGACAATCCGCCGTCGCCGTGAATGCATCGCGTGTGGGAATCGCTTCACCACCTACGAGGAGATCGAACGGGAAAACCTGATGGTCCTCAAACGTGACGGCAGGCATGAGGAGTTCTCCCGCGACAAACTTCTCTCGGGTATTCGCAAGGCATGCCAGAAACGGCCGATCAGCCCCAAGATCATCGAGGATTTGGTGGACCGGATTGTCGATGAGGTGACGAATCGCTATGAGCGGGAAATCCCTGGGGAGGTGATCGGGAAACTCGTTATGGAAGGACTTCGCCCGGTCGACGAAGTTGCCTATGTGAGATTCGCCAGTGTCTATCGCCGGTTTCAGGAAGCCACTGACTTCGTCCACGAAGTCAAAAAGCTGGAGGCTCAACAATGATTGCACTTTCAACGGACTGCCTGCTGTTCCAAACCCCCGAAGGCGAGAGCATCCCTTTTTCGGCGGAAGCCATTTCCATCGAACTGATGGGCAGCAGCTCGAAATTGTTGGATGCCGATTTCGTAAAGCAAGCGTCGCAGGCGGTGTTTCACTATTTTCGAAACGAACTCCGTCGCGAGACTGTCACGGTGGCTGAGTTCGCAGATGCGCTGGAAAAAGTGCTGCGGAGCTTCGGATACAGGGTTCACACGGAATCAGCCGAACCTGTGAGTGAAGATGAAGTCGTGCCGAAAACCGGTGCCGATCTTTGCCAGCTGGCGCAGGAATCAGCGCTCGGCGGCGAACTGTTTTTCTTCCCGCGCCTGCGGGACGAGCTGCGCGTTCAACTGCGGCAGGAGCCACGGATCGTGCGCTTTCACAGGCTGCGTCCTTGCGTGAAGCAATTGACGGGCGCCCGCAGGTGGACGCCGCGATGCCAATCGCTGGAAGCGAAGATTCTGGAGTTCCTGCGCGAATGTCTCAGCGCGGAAACCCCGCACCTCGAGTGCGCCTTGTTGGTCGATTAGCCGCACAAGGCGCCGACCTCCAAAGACGCGGTCGAGCGCGTTGCGCCACCTTCGCCACCTTCCCCGTGATTGCTCTCCGGCCGACCTGCGCTAAGTTGCTTGCGGTCAGGCGTCTGCAGTGCTTTGAATTTCAGGGGCAAAGCGGCGTCCAACGTTCGTTGTGAAAAGAATCAAGCTACTAACGGCGGTTTGTCTGTTGAGCCTCGGCCCAAGTGCATATGCGGGCGGCCCTGGCCATCGGCATTGGGGGCACGGGCACCGTCACCACCGGCATCACTCACATTCCTCGTTTTCGGTTCACTTCGGCTACCCGGCCTATCGGCATTATTCCTATTATCCGGCATACGCTTATCCCGTGTCGCCCGCGTACACATACAGCTACGCCTACCCGGATTATTCTTACAGCCGCCCAAACTATGCGGTCGCGGGAACGCTGCTGGGCGCGCTTGCAGGCGGGATAATCGGCCACAACGTGCATCGCCAGGGTTGGGAAGGCGCCGGTATTGGCGCAGCCGCGGGACTCGTCCTGGGCGGAGTCGCGGAAAGCCGGGCTCGTGCGCGCGAACGCGACCTCCAGTCCGCGCCCTCTGTTTCATACAGCGTTCCCGACGCGCAAACGATAAACGACGCGCCCACAGTTCCGGCCGCACCTCGGATCCAGAGCGCTCCCGCTTATGCGCCGGCGGGATCCATGACCAGTGCGAACAGCCTCTTCGGCCGGTGATCGGGCCCACTCCTCGAATCCAAGTTTATGATCAAATATTGTTCCTACTTGCTTCCACTGGCCATTGCCGCAATTGCCACTGGCTGTGCTTCCACTGGTGTCAAGAATCCATCCGGCGTCCCGGTAACCGAGATGCGTCCGGACGAACGCGGATTCGTCGCGGGCACGGGCGTGGAATCCCAGGATCTGGTCATGGTGACCGACAAGATGGCCCGCAGCATTCTGGGCATTCCCCAGATCGCCAATGCGCAGGGCACGCCACGCGTCGTTTTGGATCCCGTGAAGAACGAAACGCGTTTCCCAATCAACAAGGACATTTTCCTGACGCGCATCCGAGTGCAATTGAACAGCAAGGCGCAAGGCAAGGTGCTCTTCCTCGCACGTGATCGCATGCAGGCGCTGGAACGGGAGCGCGCTATGAAACAGTCGGGACAAGTGACCGCCAGCGCGGATCCCAACCTGGTTGAATTCCGTGGGGCCGACTTTTTCCTCACGGGCACGCTCCAGGGCCTCTCGACCCGCACCACGGCAGGCACGAGCGATTATATCCTCTATAGCTTCCAGCTGATCGATGCCCGCACGTCGGACATCGTTTGGGAAGACGCCGCGGAGATTAAGAAGCAGGGTCTCGAGGACGCGGCGTATCGTTGAACATTTCGCGTTTGAACCGAACAGCGCCGGGCCAAGGCCTGGCGCTTCTTTTATGAGCGGCAACATTGCACGTCAAGGAAGCGAACCCAGCGGGATCGCTCGTCTGCCGATCCGCAGGTTGTTCATTGCGGCAATTGCCGCAGGCTTGCTCACGGGTTGTGCCACGACACGAGAGCCCGCGATTGTGCTGACGGGCAATCTGATGGTGGACGGCCCGAATGCGATCGAACGCGGACCCGCCAAGGACAAGGTTCTCTGGCAGTATCGCACCGCCGCCGCCGCCATGCGTCGCGGCGAATTCGAGCTGGCGAAACGCTACCTTGACGACGCTCTGCTCACTCTCGGCGGCATTTACGGTCGCGACAAATCCGCCCGAAAGGCGCGCGGATATTTCAACGAGGAATCCAGGAAGACTTTCATCGGCGAACCTTACGAACGGGTAATGGCGTATTTCTATCGCGGTGTTCTCTATTGGATGGATGGCGAGCCCGACAATGCGCGCGCTTGTTTCCGCACGGCTCAACTCGAGGATTCTGGAACTGAGGAGCAATCGTTTGCGGCAGACTATGCGATCCTCGATTACCTGGATGGCCTCGCGTCAGTGAAACTGGGAGGCGACGGATCTGATTCCCTGCAGCGCGCCGAAAAGGCATCGAAGCTTTCCAGGCTCCCGCCCTACAATCCGGCTGCCAACGTGCTTTTCCTGATTGAGTATGGGCGCGGTCCCGCGAAATACGGCGGGGGCGAATACGGCGAGCAACTTCGTTTTCGGGAAACACCTTCGCCCGTGCGCCTGGCCAAAGTCACAGTTGGCGAACAGCTTCTCTCGGCAGGCGCGTGCGACGACTTGTTTTATCAGGCAACGACTCGCGGGGGGCGCCTCATGGATCATGTCCTCGGCAACAAGGCCGTCTTCAAGTCCACCACGGGCGCCATTGGCGATGTGGGAATCATTGGCGGCGCCGTGATGGCGACGCAGCGCGGGCGCAACAGTGTGGCCGATGAGGTTGGCCTGGGCCTGCTTGCCGCAGGCGTACTCAGCAAGCTTGTTTCTTCCGCCACAACGCCTGAGGCGGACGTGCGGGCGTGGGACAATCTTCCCCGCTTTTTAACGTTTGCTCATCTGCAACTCCCGCCCGGCATTCACTCTGCCACGATTGAATTTCAGGACGGAGCCGGTCGTCCCTTAACCCAATTAACAAAGTCGTTCACGATCAACGTTCCGGAAACCGGCGACAAAGTGGTGTTTGTGAGCGATCAATCGGTAACTCCCCAGACTTTATGAAACGAACTCTGTTTTCTCTCGGCGGCGCGGCCTTGCTCCTCACTGGATGCGAAACGGCAGTCGTGGATCGAGGTGCCTACCTGCCGATCAACACCACGGTAAACGATCGCGAGAATCGCGCAGGCCTCGTGCTCCTCGATGAACGCGTGCGCAACTCTGTCACCTGCCCGGGAATCCAGGAAACACGGATGCCCGACGGACGCCTGCAGGTCGCGGCTCAATTGCGGAACCGGGAAAGCAGGCGGATCCAGGTTCAGGTCAATTGCGAGTTCAAGGATGCCCAGGGTTTTGTCATCGATGCCACATCTTACGAGAACGTTTTTTTTGACGAGAATTCTCAGGAGGCCGTGAAGTTTGTTTCCATGAACAACCAGGCGGCGCGTTATACCATTCGCATCCGCCAGGCCCGCTGAAGAGGATTTTTATTATGAGAGCGCAAGCATGCTTCGGGCTTCTCACCTTAGTCGCAGCAGTCATCCCAGCCGTCGCACAAAAGGGCGCGCCGGCAGCCTCGGCGTCAACACCTCGTTCCAGCGAAGGCGACCCGCCGCCACGCGTTTGGCAGGATCCCAATTACCGCAATCCCTGGGCCGCAAGCAACCAAACCGTGCCAGCGGGACAGATTTATGTTTACGATCAACGCCCGCTCGGAGGACGCGCGCCGCTGGTTCAACAGGAGCAGGCGCAGGCGACGATCGATCGCTTCAAGGAAGGATACGCAAAGCTGGGCAGCCCGCGCATGCTGATCTACGTAAACCGCGAGTTGGTGGACGAACAGGGCGGATTGAAACTCATTCGGCGCGAGGAGCAAACCGAGACAATCCGGAACAACGGCAATTCAGCCGAGTTTCCGATTCGCAGCACCAACGCGAACTCGTATCGATCCGATGGCAAGGCTGCACCGACGCTTGCTGACCGGCAAACGGTGCGCGATGTCGAACGCCTGTTCGGCCGGCCGTTGCGCGCTGCTGGAGTGACGCTCACCGACCAGCGCGTGGCCGCCCAGTTGATCGCGGATAAACCCATCGCGGAATTCATCGGCTCCAGTGATTCAGCTCAGGCGCGCAAGGATCGGGAGGCATTGGCGAAAGTGGCCGATGCAGTGATCGAGATCCTGATCGCTTCTAAATCGATGAACGTTCCCATGATTTCCGGCAACCAGACGATCTCCGTCCCCGATATCCAGGCGACCGCAATCAGCCTCAAGGATGCACGCATCCTGGGCCAGGCATCATCCGCCGACATCACGGGCCGGTTGGCGCCATCATCGCTCAGCCAGTTCAGCGTCCAGGAAATCGCGGAAGCCACGGCATTTGAGCTAATGGAAGACATCACGCAGAGCGAGTAGGTGCATCTTGTTTTTCTAAGAAGTCCATCCAACGGAGACTCCAGGCGTGCCGTATCGCCCGTCCTCCGTAGCAGCTCCTGCGGAGGGTGGACACGTTCCCATACCTGCACCGCGCTCCGAACTCGACGCGTGAAGTTTTTCACTTGCACTGGGCAGTTTCAGGATCCACCCGCCCCGGACCGGAAACCAAAATTCTTCTCGCCTCGTTTCTGCGGTTGACCCACCATGCTGGGGCCGTTGTTAACGATGAAAGCCAAGATTATTGTCACGCCCAAGAAGGCTGTGCTCGACCCTCAGGGGAAAACCGTCCAGACCGCCTTGGAGCATATGGGCTACAAGGGCGTTGGTGCGGTTCATGTCGGCAAATACATGGAAATCGAACTCGCTGGCAGTGACAAGGAATCGGCGCGGGCGCTTGTTGATGAGGCCTGTCACAAACTGCTGAGCAACCCCGTCATCGAGGATTACAGGTTCGAGATCGAGTAATCCACGTTTCGGTTGACGAATTCCACAGTGGCGCGATTTTGAGATCGCAGGCTAAAACAATTATTTCCAGAAACGCTCGATGAATTTCGCCGTTCTTCAATTTCCCGGGTCCAATTGTGACCAGGATTGCGTGCATGTCCTCCGCAACGTGCTCGGCCACTCCGCCCGCACAGTCTGGCACAAGGATTCGTCGCTCGGGGATGCCGACGCCGTCCTGATCCCGGGCGGTTTCAGCTACGGCGATTACCTCCGAACGGGAGCCATCGCCCGGTTCAGTCCGGTGATGCAAGCCGTGCAGAATTTCGCATCAAATGGCGGCTATGTATTGGGCATCTGCAATGGTTTCCAAATTCTTTGCGAGGCAGGAATGCTTCCCGGCGCTCTGATACGAAATCGTTCGCTGCAATTCCGCTGCGAACAGGTGTTCCTGCAAACCGCGACGAAACAGTCGCCCTTCACAAGCGGGATTCCCGACGGAAAACTATTGTGTGTGCCGATTGCCCACGGAGAGGGCTGTTATTTTGCTGACGAAGCCACGCGCGCCCGCTTGAAAGCCAATGACCAGGT
>DASPIL010000048.1 GCA_035629175.1 Verrucomicrobiia bacterium
CCTACGGCTCCAGGGACTCCGTTCCACCGAAGGGGGTGGTTTCGAAAGGGTTGAAAGATGACACAGAGATGAAAACAAAACCGGCAGGCACAGTGATTTCTAATTGTCACTGAAGTGAAGAATAATTGTCATTGAACATCCCATTCTGGTTCCGACCATCTTGGGATCGTTGGTAACCTCCTGAGCATAGCCGCCGACCTCGATTGCACCGGGTTGCAGTGTCATCAGGTCATTGTGGCCAACGGCGAGGACGTCGGCGGCTTGCTCGTCGATGGAGGACGCGACAGACATCAGATGCCAGGCTTGTTGCTGTAGCGAATCGTGTTGGTCGCGGCGATCGATCCGCCTACGGAGTAGTGGTCTAGCCGCAAGTAACCCAACCCGCCCACATTGAGATTTGTCACTGCTGCGCGACCCGGAGTAGTGGACGTATCGAACGTGATAACGAACGTGTTCGTTGTGAAGTTGGATCCATCCACCGAGGTTCCGAACCGTGCGACAATGTTTGTCGCAGAGCTCAACCATTGGATCGTGACGTTGCTCTGATTGCCGACATACAAGACCTGGTTTGTCACCGGCCCACCCGAACCGCCTGCCACGTTCTGAACGGTCAACATCTTCGCGTCATACGCATTCGCCGTCAGCGCCATCGCACTCACGGCCAGAATGCCCGGCATTGATTTCAATTTCTTCACTTCTTGCCTTTCTTTTTGTTTGGGGTTTCAGGGCCGGAGTTTTCCGGTTGAGATTGCTTTTCCTTGGCTTCCTTGGCCTGAGCTTCGGCATCAGCCTTCGCTTTAGCTTCCGCTTCTTCGGCGGACTTCACGCGCGCTTCGGCTTGTGCCACGGTGATAAAACGAAGCGTTTTCTTCGCGGGAACTTCTTCGAGCAACGATACGCTTTCGAACTCGTTATTGGTCCGGCTCCGGGCGAGTGTTTTGAACTTATCGATCTGAACGGTCGGCTTCACGTCGCGGCCGCAGATGAGTTCGTCTTTGCCGGTCTTTCGACTTCTACCGATGAGAATAAATGAGCGCATTGGAAAGAAGCCGGGTGTTTGGCTGTCCACCCGGCACAGGGGGTTAACCGTTGGTGATGCGCTTCGCGGCAGCGGCTTCTCCGGCATTGAAGCCGTAGTTCACCTCCACGATTTCGCGCTCCTCATCCTGGTCAGCATCGCCCCAATAGCGATATTCGAACGCGACGCCGGTGGTTGGATCGACAACAACATCGTAGCTGACCAACTGCCGACGAACGCCAGGCCCGGGCGCAATGGGTGATGTGGCGACCAGAGCAGCAGATGGCAGGACCGCCAAGCCAACGAGGTTCTCAGAGTTGTTCGGGAACCGTGGGCTGTGATAGATATCGAAACGATCGACCCGGCCCGTCGAGCCTTCACGCAGCGTCGATTCACTTCCGGACTTGTCGGCGTTCTTCAGGGATGGATCCTTTTTCAGGTTCGTGTGATAGCTCGTCAGCAAGACCAACGACCGACTTGTGTCCGGCCAGTCTGAATCGTCACAGCTTCCGCCGATGTCGATTACATCATCGGAGTCGAAAGCGTCGGCCTGCTCCAGCTTCACTGTTGCGCCGTAGGTCGCGAGCGTGAACACGCCGAGAACGTCCAGCCAGACATCCAGCGCCAACTGCTCTGCCTTAAGCTCCATCAACCGCATCGTGTTGAAGTAAGGCTGGCGAGAAAGCAGGTGACTGTAGAAGTTGAACGGCTGGTATTTACGTTTGTTGATCGTCACGTCCTTGTCGAGCGTGCTGGTGCTGGTGTCGAACTGGTATCCTGTCCCATCGGAGAAGTCCTTGCTCGTCGTGGTAAACAACGGGTAGTAGGGCACCGCGATCTTGTTGGTTCCCTCGAGCGGGACATTGTTGAATCGCGTGCTGAAGATGCTCAGCGGAAGAATCCGGCGCTTGAAGGCGCGCATTCCGTCCGAAAGGATGACATTGCGCTGCAGGTCCGAGCTGATGGTGTTTGCGGCGAGTGCTTCCCTGATCTTGTTGCGGTTTTTCGTGATCATTGCGTTGATCGCGACCGCATTCTTCTGCATCGCTTTGACATCCGGATCATTGCCGGCGAGCAGTGAAAGGATCGGCTTCCGCATCTGCGCCAATCCAGCTTCGATGTCCTTCACGCTGGCGCTTTCCTCTGAGATTTCGATCGCGACAGGTTCTGCTGGCTCCGGACGGACGGGGTTCTGCCCGAGCGCCGCGAGAACCGCGCTGTCCTTCACTTCTCCAGACTCAGACAAAATCGCTGGAAGGGCCTTTTCCGCCTGCGCCTGGGTGATTTTGTTTGCAGCCACAAGCGCAGCCAGTTGCTTGTCAGCTTCGGCGCGCTTATTCACCTTCGCCATCTCAGCGTTGATTCCCTTCTGAATCTCGGCAGTGATGTCGATTGTGGTAGCCGGAGCTGCCGCGGCAGGTGCCGCCGGAGCCGAGGCCTGAGGTTTGCCTTTTCCGATCATCGTGACCAACTGCTCGTCGGTCAGGCTGTCGTTCGTTTCAACGCCCCACGATTTCAGCAGGGCGAGCATTTGGTTTCGGTTCATAACTATGTCTGTTTTTTTGTTTGCCCCGCCTTTAGGGGCGGAATTCGGATCAGCCGCAGCGGCAGGCAGGTGTTTGGTTTGTCCAGCGGCAGCAAGAATGAGAGAACGGCACGCGAGCGGGATGCGCTTGAAGGCCTTAGCCTCCATGCCGGAAAAATCGAGAGCGTCGAGAGCCGCAGATTCGTCGTTGACCTCGTCAGCGAGCCCCCACTCAACAGCCTCTTCGCCCGTCAGCCAGGTTTCCTCCTTCATCGCAGAGCGGATCTGCTTGTCGGTTCGCTTGGTGCGCTCGGTGTAGGCTGCGACAAGAACGTCGCCATGCTTTTCGAGCATGTCCGCCGACTTGTTGATCAGCTCGGCATACTTGCGCATGTCATCCGCGTCGCCAGAGCACCCCTCAACCCAGCTCCACGGATTGTGAATCATCCAAAGGGCAGACTTCGGAGAGATGACCTTTGCGGCCGCGAGAGGGAAATAGGAGGCGATCGAAAGCGCATAGCCGTCGATTCTGCAGGTGACGTCGCCTTTTCGCCGGGAGATGGCGTTGAAAATGGCGAGTCCTTCGTTGACCGATCCTCCCTGGCTGTTGATTCCGACGTTAACCCTTGTTCCCACGGGGACTTTATTGAGAGCATCCGTGAAGTCCTTTCCGGTAATACCGTCGTCCGACCAAAACGAGCGCCCAATTGGCCCGTGGATCAGAATCTCAGCGTCCTTGTCATCTGTCGCCGCGTTGAAAACGACCGAATACTTTCCGGCTGAAGATTTCACTCCGGCGGCATCGGCAAAAATGGGAAAATTCGTCTTCATGCGGGCTGCAAATCCTCCTGGCGCTGCTTTTCGGTCTCTGCGGCCATCTGCGCCTTCATCGACTCAGCGATTGCGCGACGAATGCGATCAGGCGTAAGCCCGTATTTCTTGGCCGTGATGTCGATGACCTGCTCTTCGCGTCCGCGCTGGTCGATTTGCTTCCGCCAGCTCTGGTTGCGCGGCAGATAGATGTCCTTCAGCGTCGTCGCACCTGATTCCAGCTCGGCAATCATCGCCGCGGAGTTCCGGCCGACGTCCACGTTCGGCGCGCGCGGCGGCAAAACTTCGATTCGGGTCCAGTCGAACGGTGCATCGGCAACGCGCACGTCGGAGAATCGTGCGGTGCCCATCGCGAACAGGTAAACTTCGAACGAAGCGCGAGCGAACGTCGCGAAACGCGAACGGAAATAGTTCGTTGCAAGATCGAGCTCGGAACGCGCAACTGTGCCTTGCAGTGACCACGGGAAAACCAGAAGCTTCGAGACTCCTACGCCGGCGCAAATCAGCGAGGCCATGTAATCCCACAGCCACTGTGTTGCCGCCGACGGGCTTTCGTTCTTCAACTGCAAAATCTTCTCGCCAGATTTGACGGCAACACTCTTCGGACCGAGCACGCGCTTGATGAACTCGTAACGCTGGCTGTCGATGGAATCGGTCGGCGCCGTTTGTGTCGGAAGAAATCTGTTTTGCCGAGCCTGCTGCGGACTGAAAGAGCCCGTCGCGTTTTCCCAGATGTTCGTGATCTGCGCGTTGTCCTTCGCCTTCTGCATTTCGAACATGCAGAGGTCGTTCCAGTCGTGCAGGAGATTCATCACCGGCGTCAGCTTCGGAAGCCCTCGGTATTGATTTGGTGCCGATGGCTCGAAGAGGTGAATCACCTCATTCGCCGTGCGTTCGGTGAATCTCTCATCGTCGAAACCTTCCTGAATGAAGTAGCTTATCGGCCGGCCGCGCTTGTCGATGCGCACACCGTCAATGATCGTGCTGCCTTCCTGGTCGTAAAGGTCGGGAGGCGTTGCAACGCGATGGGCCGAGATGCCTTGCAGCCGAGGACGTCCGCGTTCACCGGTCTTCAGGAGGAAAAATTCGCCATCGAAGAACTCGCGCCAGCACGCGGTTGTCATCAATCCGCCGTATCCGAACTTCGAATTGAGATCGGCGACTTGTGACCACTCGTCGAGCCAGTCGGACGCGCGAAGGTTCCAATCCTCGTCAGAACTCTCAGGCGAAACTGTCGGACCAAAGGCACCGACAGTGAATTCGGTGTAAACCTCCGCGATGCGGTTCGCCAGGGCATCGTTCTTCTCGAACCATCGAGACTTACGAACCAGCTCCATGCGCGTGCATTGATCCGCGTCGATGTGCGCGTCTTGAACGAACCCGGGAAGGAACGTTCGGCGAGGATTGTAACGGAGACCGGCTTCGTATCGCGCGAAGGTCCACATCGCGCGCATGAAACCGAAAGCTTTCGAGAGCGGGTTCATCGGTAGCACCCCGCTTCGCTGTAATCGTGTTGGATCTCCGTGATCTCGATCAGGTGATCCATCATCCAGACAAACAGGTTCGCGTCGGTCGCCGCGGTAGGAGTTCCGGCGGTGTCTGAGCCGTTCAGCTCTGTTGCCGCTGGATCGAGGCTTTCGGAAACGCAGTATTCGAGAAACCGCTTCGATGAATCGTAGAGGTCAACAAGTTCACGCCACGCAGCGCGAACGTCTTCAGGGGATGGAGCGTGGGCTCCTGGTTTAGCGAACTTCGTAGTCCGCCCGTTCATCGACACGAGCTCGATCGCGCCACCGGCCACAGCTTTGCGAGCCGTGGTTTCGTTTGCGCGGAGTTGAGTGCGAAGATCTGGGGAAGTTGAGTTCGCGACTTTCGCCGCGTCCCAGGCATCCTCCAGAAAACTGCGCTTCAAACTCGTGCTTATCGCCACACATACACTCTGCTTTGCAAGTGGGATGTTTGCCTACTGACACGTTTGTGTCATGACACGTTCGTGTCATGGTACTCACAGCCTCTTCCAGCGAAGCACGGCGCGAATTCTCGACGTCACTCCTAGCCTCGAAAATATTGTTCGAAAGTGGTTTCCGATGGTCTCTTCCGAGATGCCTAAAGTAGATGCGATTTCCTTGTCGGTTTTGCCTACAGAAACAAGGGTCATAATCTGTCCCTGGCGCTTAGACAGGCGAGGCTTTTTGTATGGCATTTGGTTCGAGTGGTTCGGGATTTAACCCGGCATCAATCCCGATGAGGCCGGCCATTTCCATCAACATCGCGATGTAACATTCGCAGACGAAAAGATCGTTTCGCTCTTTGAGTTGCACCCAGGCGCGCTCGAGTCTGCCGGTCCTTGTTCCGCTGTTCGCGGAGTTCTTCGGCCTCCAAGTGCTTTCGATAATCGTCGCTGACATCTCCGGGTGTCTCGAACGTCACCACTCCGGCGCCGCCTGATGACAACCACGCGAATCGATCTCGGATGGTGGGCTTGGAATAAAACCAGAACAGCGGCTCGCGATCGTCTCGGACGTGTTCACCGTTCCGGAGAACGTATTCAAACTTCGGCTGCGCGTTGAGCATTCCGTGCAGCGGCTTCTCGACGCTGAAGACTTTTTTGGAGTTGTCCGGATGCGGATAGAACACTGCGCCACCGCCTTTGATCGCGTTGAAGCCATGCTGCAAACAGAACTTGTAGACGTGCGTGGTGTCGTCGCCGGAATCCACCGCGACGCATTTCGGGTCGACGTTGTGCCGCTTCATCACGTCAGCCGCTTGCTCATCAGTCTCCAGTTTTCCTTCCCACACGAGCAGTGAGTGAATGTGTCCGGTCTGCTGATCCAGTGCGACGTCGCGAATAACTCCCCACCAGTGCGGCAACTCGCCGCGGAGCAATACGCCTTGCTGGCGATCGAGTGCTCCGAAACGCACGAGCCGATTCGGCAGTCCGTCGCGATCTTTATTTCGTTCGCTGAGAACAATCTTCTGGAAGAACGGTCGATCTTCGTCGCTCGCAAACCTGCACTCGCGTTCGCGCAGATACTTTTTCCACGGCTCAAGGTTGTTGTATTTCATCGCCTTGATCGCGGCATGCTTCTGCATGATCAAGTCGAGCCACGAGATGTAATCGATACTGACTGCCTCCAGCGTGTAACTCGCGATTCCCGCTGCGGCACCAGCGTTGCGTGGATTCCCGTAACGGCCGCTGAGGCTCAACTGTCGCCGTGTGAGCTTGTCGAGATCGTGCACGGTGTAACCACAAGGGAGTTGATGCCTGACCGTCGCTTGCAACCCGGCGTAATCGTAATCGTTTTCGCCGCGTCGATACTTGTCGCTGTCGTAACGCAGCCCGCCGAGGTGCGGCTCCTTGTCACTCCACTCGGTTCGCATCGTGTGATACAATCCGCAGCCCGGGCATTTCACTTCCCAGTGTTGCTGTGTGCCCTGTTCGAATTTCTGATGAAGCTCGGATTCTTTGCGACCGGCATTGCTGATGACCAAAATCGAGTGATCCCAAAATGCGGTCGTGCGTCCGAAGGCCTGATCGAGTCGCCCTGGCAACCAGCCTTCCTCATCGTGGCATTCCTCGTTGATCTGATACTTGATCGAATCCGATGCGACGTTGCGGTTGGTGAGAACGCCCTGCATCGTGAAGTTCGCGTGCGGGAACAGCACCTGGCCTTTGATCGCTTTGAACCGCTCCGCCGGCCAGCGCACCATCACCGGATCGCACGCGCGCAGGATCCGTTCGACTCGTTTGTTCCATCGCGCATCCGCCTGCTCATCGTTCTGCCAGTTGTATTGCACGTCGCCCGAACTCTTGGTTGCGAGCACGTAGCAGAGCCGCACTTCACCGACGACTGATCCACCCGATTGAATCGGCTTGACGAAGACCGTCTTGCGACGTTCTGGAAGGTCGGTGCTGTCGAGTGGTTCCTTGATCCAAGGCGTGATGTCTGGATCAAACGTCTTGGACATCGCGGATCCCGGCAGCTTCACGAACTGCTTTCCCCATTCGCAAATCGATCGAACCGACTTCCCTGGAATCGATCGGATGAACTGCTGAAGAACCCAGTTGAGTGGTGATGGGTTTGTCATTTGATTTTAGTCGCCCAGTGCGGACAGACGAGCTTGTGGTTTTGCCAATCCTCAAGGGCGTGCCTCAAAGCCGACCAGCGAGCAATAGGGGACCACCACTTGTTGGCCCTGGCAAAGTTGCGCTTGTGATTGAACAAGCAATGTTCCCGAGAGCAATTGATCATTTCGGCATCTCCGGTTTTTCCAGCGTGATGAGTTGCGGTTGAAGCGGGCCGTTGAACGTCAGCACCTGGTGCCAGAGCTTGCCCGTGAACAGTAGCTTGATGCGTCCGATCATCGTCAGCTTCCAGCAGCAGATGATCTTGCCCTCGGGGTCATTGCGGAACCGATACGCGGGAAGTGGTCGATACTCCGGTTGATCTTTCGCGATGACTACCGTCTGCTCTGGAAACTCAGTGAGCGTGAGGTGCTCTCGTTCGGTCGGCAACGCGATGATTCGTTTGTTGCGAAAACGGTTGCAGTGGTAGAGCCCCGGTTCGAGAAACCGCTTCCGGGTCGCGAACCAAAACGGTCCGATCAGGTGTCGCATCATTGCTTCAGTTTTCATTGGTGGTTCCTTCCGTCAGTTTTTGGAGTTGTGACCCGAGCGATTCCTTAAGCTTTTCAATTTCGCTGCGGGACAAAATTTGCAGCTTCACTTCGTCCATCCCTTTGCCGCGGGCCGGGAGTTCGGAAACGAACACGCGGTCGAGCTCGCTGAACAACGTCGACTGCGCTTTCGCGATTCCGTCGGCTACCGATCCGCGGTCGATGACTCGCTTCTCTTTCTCCGCGAGCTCAACGCGCTTGAGCAGCACGTCCAGCTTCTTGCTCTCCTCACCCCAGTTCACCGTTGAGTCGGTCATCATCGTGGTGAACAGCCAGGGCAGGAACTCAGTGAAGTAAACCCGGCCGTGTTTGAACGCCGGACAGCCGAGAGACTTCGCCTGTTTCAGCACCGCGATCGGCACCGAAGCCATCGCTGAGCACTGAGTCAGCGTATCGAAGATTGGCCACTCAAATTCCTGCGAACGTGGACGTCCGGCGTTCTCGCGCAAACCGCCTCTGGGACGTTCGATGGCTTCAACTTTCTCGCGGTCTTTTCGAGTCGGAGAAACCGTCTTGGTGGCCTTGCCGGGTTTGATTCCGGGCTTTTTTGGAGTTTTGGTTCTCATGGATTCCTTAAGCGCCTAGCGGCCCCTGCATCCCGCCAAAAAGTGTAAGAGATTCCTTACAGGGGATTCCCCTAGGCAGCAGTTGCCGATTTCGAATAAACGGCGGCGTTTTTTGCTGACCTGCCCGAAACTCGTTGCAAGCCCGGATGAGTCGCCGCAGCAATGAGCCAACTGTGCAAATGCGCGAGGCGGATTGCACCGGTGTATTGCAAAAGATTCGTGTGCAAAATAAATCCCCCCTCCTTAGAGGGGGATTTTGCACACATCTTTTTGCACACCGTGCAAAGTCCGTGATTTGCACACCAGTTTGCACACTTTGCACACCTTCTTCCTTATTCAGGTTCAAGCTGTCGATTAGATTTGTTGTAAGTGACATACAGGTTGAGACTTACGCGTTTTTTCCTTTGAAATAGGCATCCTCATGGCAGGTGAGCTTTTCGGACTCGAGCATGAGCTCTATAGCACTTCGGATTGTGCCATCTCCTACCCCGACCATCCTCTTGGGGCATTCCTTCGATCCTAGCCATGTCTTAAATCGCCTGACGCACTCCCTTAGACTTAAACCCTCACCTGTCGTAGGGAATCCAGCCAACAGGGTATGGCTGTTCATGCTGGCAATCTGCTGTGGCTTCGTTGCTTTTTTCTCCTTCGGCTCCTGTGGTTCGGGCTCGTCCGGTGGGAGCATCTGTTCCCATTTGATACCGAAGCTGGCATGGCGGAGCCAAATCGACGTTGTGAAGGTTTCGTCCGGGTTCTTGGCCCAGGCGCGCTTTCCGCGTTTTGCCATCTTTAGCTCGAATTCGGTCTCGGTGACCGGCTTGAGCATCATCACCGCCCGAGCCCAGTTCACCAACTCTGAGGACCCAAGGCCTGCGTATGCCCAATCGATGGCGTTCCAGCCGGCGGTCTCCCGGGCCGATTTCGGCTTGCCCGTATGATGAATCCCGATCATCACGACGCCGGTTGTCTCCAGCAGTGGATTGATCATCTCGCGCAGAAAGATCGTCACCTCTTTCTGATCGTTCACGCTGATCCCGGCAAACGAAAGCAGGGGGTCAATCCACACGATGTCAGGCTTGTCCTCTTCGATCATCCGTTGAAGCCGTTTGATGAATTCGGAGCCAACGGAACGCGTCTCGGTGCGAAACAAGATGTTTGAGTTGACCGTTTGAAAAGCCTCCTCGGCATCAAATTCGCTCAAACTGTGGGCCTTTGCGACGCCTTGAACCATCTCCGCCAGGTCGTATCGATCGTTCTCCGCCTGAACGACTAGGGATCGAAGAGGCTTGGCGCATTCAATGCCATACGCTGCAAACCCGAGCGCCCAAGCGATCGCAAATTCAAGGATCAGGGACGACTTTCCAATCCCCGACGGGCCGAGTAGCCAACCGGACTTTCCGCGGCACAGGTATCGGGTCGTTCGGCCGTCATGGAACCCGATGACGCAGTTCGGATCATTCGAGGTGTCTAGTGCCAGGAGGTCGCTGAACCTGATCGGAGGTGGCAGCCTGTCGTCGCTACTCTCTTTTGCCCACTCCGCAAACGAATCACAACCTACATTGAGTGCCAAGAGCTCCTGTCTGGCAGCGCCGCGTTCGCAGAACGGCAATCGCGAGAACCGCGACGGGTTCTTGTTCTTCTCATCCGGCTTATAGTCAGCGAAATGCGCGTAGAGCGCTTTGACGCGATCATCGAACTCGCGTCGGTCCTTCGCGTCGACCTTCACCCACGCGTGAATTGACTTTTTGCCAGAGCTGATGATTGCCGTGCAGGGAATACGCGATTGCAGGATGATGCTGTATTGTTCTTCGCGGCTAATCTCGTCGAACTCCAGCAGCGCGTGGCGGAATGCTGTGACGTCGGCATCCTTGGAGCCGCCGATTTTCATCGGGTTGACCGACACGAAGATTCCGTTTTTGTCTGACGTCTTGAGGAATCCGTTCGGGTTGCCTTTGTGCGCGTCGAGCTTGCGCAGCCATTCCTCGCGGGAAAGCGTCACGCCAGCGTCGCGTGGAATCTCTCGACCCTCGTCCCCGGTGCGAGCGATTGCGATCCTGATTCCCTCGGAAGGCTGAAACGCAGCCCGGAGAAACTGACGTGCTCCATCAGGCATCGGATCAGGAAGCTCGGCTGCGTCTGAGACTTCGTATCGTGGAGCCTTCTTGGCGGGTGTCGGGGCAGCGGTCGGTCTCGCAGTTGGCGGCGGGACGGCTCGCGACATCTTGTATCGCACCCCGTTCCGAATGAGCTTTCCACGTTTGGCGGGGTCAGCGCGTCGCTCCGCATCGGCCAGCTTGTGTTCAATCTCGCGCTCAGACCACGCTGGCGAACACCGCGCGGAATACTCAGCCATCAGCGGCCGCGCGTCAGACGGCGAGAGTGCAAATCCTTCGATCAGCGCCATCGCGACGGCGAACGTCTGATTGTGTCCACCATCGCCAGAGACAGCGGATGGTATTGCGTTAAGGTAACGTTGAGCTTGTTCGATGACGGTCATTGAGAGTGGTGAAGAATTCCTCGATTGAACGAACGACATGGACGGTATGACCGAGCTTCGCAGCCCACGCTTTGATCGCGAGCTGATCGGGCGACAGTTTTCCAGTTGCAGTTTTACACTCGATCAAAAGCACGCGACCTGAGTCGCACAGGATGATGAAATCCGGCTCTCCTGCTGTTCGATGCGTGCGCTCTGACATCGCGCCGTGGAACACAACCCATCCGCGGCGACGACACTCGCAGAATATTTGTTCGTGCAGTTCAGCCTCGCGTTTGATCTTTGGTGCGAACGCGATTTCAGGGCCGTCTTTGACCGGAACCTTGATGATTCGTGAATTGTGCCGGGCGACATCGGCATCAGACCAATTGGCGAAAGGATTGCGGCTCATATCATCTGTGGTTGCTTCTTGCGCTCCTTGAGAGCTTTGAAAAATCGTCCTGCCTGCGCGGCGGTGACGTTGTCGAAATCGGTGATGCCGACCTGAGCGGACAGGCCACGCATGCGCTTCATAAGGCCGATCGCCTTCGGGGCCGCAAGCCGCGGCCGAAGGTTCTTGAAGTGCAGGTCGAGCAGTTTTGTCGCGTGTCCAAAACACGTCACAGTTGAAGGATCAATCTTGGCTCGCTTGAGCAGCTTCTCTTGCGCAACGCTGACGGCGGCAGTTTCCCACCCCATCGTGGGCTCGTAGTCGGCGGCTTCGAATGCACCATGATCGATCGCAAACTCGGCGGCTGAAAACTCGAAATTATTGGACTTCTTGTTCCGCTGTTCTTCCAACCTCTTCCTAAGTGCGATCTCACGTTGGCCGACAGCGTCGTTTGATACTTCGATCAAATCGACTTGGAGTCCTTCAGCGATATCACCCGGAATCGCTCCGGTCTTTTGCATTGCAAGTTCGGTGATGATCTCGGCCTCGGCTTCAGTCTTTGCGACCAGGTGCGCCGGGCGGCAGACCATGTTTTTGCCTGACTGATACAGGAAGTCCAACAGCAGCAGGTCCTCCTTTCCGGGGCAGATGCGGGTCCCTCGTCCAACGCACTGCATATAGAGTGAGATGGACTTTGTGGGACGCAGCATGACAATGCAGTCGATGGACGGCTCGTCATAACCACGGGTCAGTAGCGCTGAGTTGCAAAGGATGTCGAATTCTCCACGAGCGAAGCGCTTCAGCTTTTCGTCCCGATCTTCCGATTCGCCGTCAATGTGCTCGGCGTTCAGTCCAAGGTCCTGACAGATCGAAACGAACTTCTGAGATGTCTTGATAAGAGGCAGGAACACCATTGTCTTGCGGAACATCGCGTGGTCGACGATTCCGCGGGCGACGGCCTCCAAGTAGGGCTCGATTGCTTCGTGCAACTGATTCTTGTCGTAGTCGGAGCCGTTCTCTGTCCGCGCCATTCCGACGTTCTTCAAGTCGATCGGGAGCGGCAGCATCTGAATCTTGATGCGCGACAGAAATCCCTGATTGATCAAATCCAGCAGCTTGATCTCGCACGCGACATTCTCATAGAAGCTGCCGAGCTCCTTCTGATCAGTCCGCCAGGGCGTAGCAGTAAAGCCACACGTGCGCGCATCGAAGTGCTTCAAGACCTTCTGCCAGATGTCTGAGACGGATTTGTCTGCCTCGTCGGCAATGACGAGTGAGAAGTGATTCTTGGACCAGTTGTCCAGTCGCCGAACCATGCTTTGCACCGTGGACACAACGACAGGCGCAGAGTGGGACGCCGAGAACTCAGCCTTTTCGGCGTCGCCGCGGATTCCAGATGTTCGCTCCAGCTTCTCCAGCGCTTGCCAGACGAGTTCGTTTTGATCGACAAGGATCAGCGTGCGCTGACTGCGCTGCCATTCGATCTTTGCCAGGTGCGAGAAGCAGACCGTCTTTCCGGATCCAGTGGGCGAAACAACCAGCTGGCGCGAGAACTCAGCCCAGCCTTTGTTTACGGCCTCGACGATCTGCTGTTGGTAGGGACGGAGGTTCATGACCGCTGCGTCAAGGCGGCTCGGACAAGCGCTTTTGCGAGGTTCTTTGGAACGGCGTTGCCGATCTGCTTTACGACCTGCGTAGTGTTGCCGGTGAACTTGTAGCCACGCGGGAAGCCTTGAGCGGCTGCAAGCTCGTGCGGTTTCAACATGCGAAAACGAATGTCGAGCAGGTATTTCTCGCCGTGAATTTCGACGGTCGGCATCACGAGTCCGAAGCGGTCTTTCGTGGTGACAGTTGGGAGCGGCTTATCGACGCTCTGTGCGTCCCCCTTGCCGTAGAAGGAAACCAGGCATGGCTGAACCAGCCTTATGCCGCGCGACGTCGTCGTGATTGTCCCGAGTGGTTCGTGAACGCTTTGGGGTGCAGCCCCGTTGAACTGGGGCACAATGAACGGCTGAACGAGTGAGATGGCGCCCGACGTTGCTACGGTTGGCAAGGGCTCAGATGCGGGACGTGGTTGTGCCCCCGATTGCTGGCCGATGACGAACGGCTCGCACAGTGCCCACTCGCCGCGATTCCCCGCCACGGTTGGCAGCGGGACATGCGTGCCGCGCACACGGCGACCGTCCCCGTTTATGTCACCTCCATTTCCGTGGGCGCACTGAATGAGGTAAGGCTCGCACAAACCGAGGTGACCACCGCCTGCCGTCAGCGCTGGCGCTGGCTTGTCCAAATCTTTCGCGTCGCAATTGCCACGTAGATGAACCAAGTAAGGCTCTGCTACCGCCATCGCTCCACCTTTCGCGGTGGTGATGGTTGGCAGCGGTAGATCAAAGCTTCGGACGCTGCCTTGATGCTCCATGTGGATCGTGAACGGCTTGAGGCCAAACCTCTCAAGCCCGATCATGATCCGGTTCAGTGTCTTGTCAGCGAGCGGCTTTTTGCGGCCGTAGATGGATTTGCCTTCAAGCTTCCAATCAATGATATCCCTGGCTGGCACCCATCGCTTCCTGGCGCCGAACATATCTTCGGTCGCAACTGGGGCGTGTGTCGGCTCTGGCCAGACGATCTTGCGACGACCGCGCACCGCGTAGACAAAAAGCCGTTTCCGTGTCGTTGGGTCGCCGTAGTCCGCAGCGCAGAGAACACGCCAGTCGACGCGATAGCCGAGCGACTCAAGGCAGCTCACCCAGGCTGAGAAGACTTCGCCCTTTTTCGTCTTGAGCGGCCGGCCGTCAGTCCCGATCGCGCCCCACGAAACAAACTCCTTCACGTTTTCGATCAGGATGATCGACGGCCGCAGAGCTTCAGCCCATCGAACGACACACCACGCGGTTGCGCGGGACTGATCATTGATTGGCTTTCCACCGCGAGCGATCGAGTGATGGGTGCATTCCGGTGAGGCCCAGAGGATGTCCAGCTCGCCTTCCCCGTAGAGATCGCGAGGGTTCAGCGCGTCGAGCGATGCGCAGAGATGGCGCGCGTCCGGATGGTTTTGCGTGTGCGTCGCTACGGCAACCTCCCAATGATTTATTGCGGTAAGGTCGCACTCGTGGCCGAGTTCCTGACAGGCTTCAACAAGGCCCGTGGACGTTCCACCAGCTCCGCAGAAAAGGTCGGCAGCTTTGAGTTTCATATCGCAGCAGGTGCCGACTTGATCTTGTTCCGCAAATGCTCCACGTCAGAGCGATCCCCAGCGCATGTCTCGCATCTATCGCTTACGGTTTGGATTGCATGAAGGACGGTTCCATGATCGCGATGGAATTGACGCCCAACCTCGCTGATGCTTTGGTTCGTGAATTCACAACTCAAAGCCATTGCAACCTGTCGAGCCCACGCGACTCTTGGCGTTCGGTTGCGGACATCAATCACGGTCACGGATAACCCGTAGTGATGCGCGACGAGCTTTTTGATCTCGTCGATTGGCTGCGGGTTGCTCGCCGGAGTGCGTCGCCTGAGCCATTTTGTGAGGGCGGCTTCATATCTCTCCGCTGCGGCGGTTAATTCCGCTGTCGCAACGCGGACAGACTCGATGGAGCGTGAGGCTGTGATGGTCATGCTAATAGCCTCTCCCTGTGTTCTTCGCGTTCTCGACGGCGGCGATTACTTCCCGCGCAACCAGCGTGACTTCTTGATCAAGAACCTTCAGCACGATTAGGTCGCGATCGTTCCAATGACTCTCGATTCGCACGTGCGGCAAGCTTTCGAGTTGCTCCCGAGACTGGCCGTGAGACTCGACGACTGTCAGCTCGCTGGATGTTTTCATGTTCCCACCACCTCCTGACCGGCGCGTTGAAGATCGAAGAGCGTCGGCATGCAGCGCTCAGCTTCAGCCTGCTCGCAGTAGCCAACACCGCAGCGCCAATACTCCGGTGAAAGCTCAATCCCCCAGCCGATGCGATGCAGGTGAACCGCGCAGTATGGCACCGTGAAGATTCCAGCGAACGGATCCAGAACGATCTCGCCCGGGTTGCTGTAGCGGTTGATCAGCCGGTTGACGATGTCCAGTTGCAGCGGGCAGACGTGGTTCTCTTCGTTGCGCTTCTGCTGCTCGCTGTTCAGACAGTTGATTCGGCTGATGTCGGTCCAGATTCCAGGGTGCAGAGATATCGGCGGAAACAGCATGAAGCTGGCAGGCAGGTAGTCACGCGCCTCCAAAGCGGCCGCAATATCGACATGCTCCTGCCAGTCGTAAACGTGATTCTTGGAATGCTCCTGCCAGAGCTTCCGCACATTATCCATCGGCATGTTGACGAGCAGTTCAGGGTCAGGAAGGCGGTTGCCGTTGGACTTCCAAAACCCGGCGGCATCGACCTGCCAATGCGCGCGGAGGTAGATATTTTTGTCCTTCGTGACGGGCAGGTCGGCGTAGGCGTTCGACAGATCGGTGTGAGGCTTCCGAAAGAGCAGAACGTACTCAGGCATGCCAACGCCCATCTTCGTGGAGTCTTTCGCGTTCTCGCTCCAACCGAGTCGGTAGGTCTGCGCGTTCTCGCGGACGACGTCGGTGTCGATCGTGATTCGACCGAGGAAGAAGAAGCCGTGCTTTTCAAAGCAATCCGCTGTCTTGTCACTGAAACGATCAACGGTCGGAACTCCAGTCCCATGCTGGCCACCGAAACGGATTCTGTCTTTGACGTGAATGCAGGCCAGACGCCCTGGCTTCAGCACGCGGAGCAGATGCGGCACAAGGAAGTCCATCTGCTTGAAGAAATCCGAGTTGTCAGGATTGTGGCCGAAGTCGTTGAAGTTCGGTGAATACTCATACTGGTTCCCGAACGGTATTGAAGTGACGATCTGATCAACCCGGTTGTCAGTCCATGTTTGCAGTTCGAGAACGCAGTCGTTGTGGATGGCTCGGAACTTTTCGCTGGCCGATTCGACGCGGTCGCAGCCGATTGAACGTTTGATTTCCATAGTTTTGAGGTCGAGGCGGAATTTGCGGAGAAGCTCGGACATCTTGGCAACCAGCTCGTTGTGCTGTGCCCATTTCTGTTTCAAGACTTCAACGACTGGGTCCTCGGACTCGGTGTAAATGAAGTGGATGTTGACCTGTCGCGGCTGCTGGAAGCGCTGAATCCGATGCACAGCCTGAATGACGTCGTTGAACTTGTAGCTCGCTCCAAGGAAGATGGCGTCGCAGCAATGCCGCTGGAGATTGCAGCCCGAGCCAGCAAGGACGGGCTTCGAGGCGAAGTGTTGAAAGTCGTCGGAGAATTCGCCGCGCGAGAACCGCAGGATGATTTCTTCTCGTTCGTCGAGGTCCTGCGAGCCGTAAACGGTTCTAACGGCCGGTACCAGTTGCTCGATTGCGCGTCGCTCGTCTTCGAGGTCGTGCCAGATGATCCAGTGCGCGTCACGATTCTGCGCGATGATTTCTTGCGCCTTCGCGAGTCGAGACACAATGCTGTCGCGCTTCACCTCGGCCAGCTCTTTTAGACCGCTGGACTTGTCGAGGAAGAGCGCGTGCTGTCCAGCGCGATCGACCATTGCCCAGGCTTTCTTGTGATCGACTGCGACCGAGTGCCAGTGAACTCGAAGCGGTGGAAGCTCGTAACCCTCATCGCTGTAACCGAGGTCCGAAGGCCGCTGCATGAACACAGCCCACGATGCGAGCCACGTCCAGAACTGTTCCTCCATGTGCGGGTGCAGGGTGAGGTCGCCAGCCTTTTTCGGGTTGCGTTTGAAGAACCTGGTAAGCGCCTGCCCGGTGTCCATCACTCCGAGAAAGCCGCCGTAATGGATCAGCTCTTTGTGGCGGTTTGGCGAAGGCGTCGCGGTGAAGACGAATCGATATGGAATCGCCGAGCCGATCTGGAGAAAGGTCTGATACGTCTTCGATCCGAAAGAACGCAGGACCGAAGACTCGTCCAAGCCCCAGCCGCAGAACCGGCCGTCGAGCGTGATCTTCCCATCTCGCACCGGCTCGTAATTGCAAATGACGACCCGCGTCTGCGCTGCGTCGATTTCCGCATCGGTCTGGCAGAAGGTCATTGCAACGTCCATGACCGGCCCGTCTTCGTGGATGAACTGATGCCGGACGCCGAGCGGGCACGTGATCAGGAACTTCTTTCCCGGGTTGGCTTCTACTGTCCACTTGGCGACCTGCAGGTGCGTGCGAGTCTTACCAAGACCGAAGGCCTTGAAGCATGCACGGCGACCTCCGCGGACCATCCATTCAGCGATATCCCGCTGATGCGGAAATAGCGACGGGTGCGCTTCGCTCGGAGGCGAGAAACCTTGATGCTGCGCGCGCGGCATCTTGGACAGAATGAAGTCTTGGTAGGTCATACCACGAAAAGCTTCTGCACCCGGATGAAAGCAAACCGCGCTGTTTTGGTGTTCCGCACCGTGTCGCCTGCAAGCAGTTTGGCTCTGTGGCACGCTTGCTCCTGAGATTCAAACGGGATCGGGAGCCCTTTTTCTTTCCGGAAGAATTCGATGCAAGGCTTCCGCGTGCGCAAATCGATTGCCGTCACAATCCAGGCTTCGACATCCTTGAGAACAGGCTCCGGAACGCGAGTTACATCGCATTCTTCAACGGCATGAGTTTCAATGTGCATAGTTTTGAAAGTTCGCTCGCGAGTCCCGGCGATGCGGCTGGCTAAAGATAACGAAGAGACTTTGCCTGTTGCATTTCCGGGTTGTTCGCGAGCGTAAGGGTCACCAAGGTTCCTCTTCGCTTTTGACCGGCTCCGAAAACGGGATTGGTGCGGGCGTGTTTCGTGGCAGCTTTTCCTTGTTCGTGATCCACGCGGCCACGTAGTTGAATCGCTTCTCCTTGTCCTGCGTGCCAGCCTTGTTTCGCACGCTGGCCCAGCCTCGCAGACCCTTCACCGTGGCTTCGGTGTATTCAATTTCCTCGCCGTCGGCCGGAACCTTCCCGTTCACGAGCATGTTCGCGCACTTGGTAAACACGGACAGCTTCCATTCGGTTGAGGGATGAAAAATGAACGTCTCCGTCCACTGGGCGGCTTTCTTCTCGAACGCCTTATCCCTGAAGAAGGCGACCTTGCATTCCATAGTCTCCGAGCCATTGGTTTTGTTTCCGGTGCTGAGCGCAAAGTCCACGGCGACAATCTCGAACGGATAATCGCCGTCGGGTAACATCTCAAACTGGGTGAACTCTGCTTTGGAATCGAATTTTACGGATGGCATAATAGGTTCTGGTTATTCGTTGTCGTCATCATGGTCCCCGCCTTTGGTTGCGGAGAGGGTAAGCGTGTCCTTGGTTCGTTGGATCAAGTCACCAAGCTTCTGCACTACCTTGCGCTTGGCAGATGCAATCGACTTCTCTTCAAGCTTAGCTTTGAAGAGCTGATCAAGCCCGAGTCGGTCAGGATACTTCTTAGACGTGTTCAGGCGGACCTCGCAGGCCTTCAGAAACTCGTCTGCGCTCAACCCGCTGGCTGCGAATGCTGCGGCGACATCGCTGACGAATTGCCGGCCAGATTTCGATTTGAGCTCGTATCCAGGGAGTTGAAGCCCTCTCTTGGTAGCAGCTTCCATGGCGTGGAACTCAACGGACTCGCCCCATTTCTTCAGCACCTTGCGCCAGAGCGTCAGAGCGAACGCCAGGTGCTCGGGATTGTCCATCATCTCGGATGGTCGCCATGTCGCAAGGTCGAGCAATCCCGGCTCTTGGTATCCATCAGCAACGATCGTGGCTGGCTTAGTAAGCGCAGGACAGATCAGGCGCTTGGCGCACCAACCGCAGTAGTCGCAAGGCTTCGGATGTGGGCTCTCAGCGTTTTCGAGAATCGGGTTAATGATCTTTTCGCAAGCCTCGGCATCGAATTGAAGAACCTCAGGCTTGCGAGTTGCGCCGAAAAGAAGATGCACTGTCACCACTCCGTCGGCGCAAAGCGAATAAGCATAGTCCGCCATCTGCGCGGTGTAATCGCGGTGCCGCCACTTGAAGTCGAAGATCGTGCGACCGTTTACAACATCCGGAGTTCCTTCAGCTTCCGAGAAATCTGGTCGTGTCCACTGGCGTTTTATCTCCCACTCGACGGGGTAACTGTCCGTGGTGTGTGCTCGGATATAATCTGCGGCCCAACGAACTGCCTGTTGACTCTCGTCGTCGAGCAACACGAGTTCTGAGTCGTCGCCGTGGTAGTAGAGTCGCAGAGCTGAGTGCCGATCGGTTCCATCCTCGGCGAATGTTGTTGATGAACCCTGAAATGATGGGCACTGCGCCACCATTGGTAGTGACGATGGCCGGATCATGAGCGCACCTCGGTCTTGGTTTCGGAGTAGATGCGAAGCCCCGGGCAACCGCGCATTCCCCCGCGGATCGCCTCGTTGATGGCGGCTGTGTTCGGCTCGATTCTGACGAGATCGCGGTTATCTCTTGCGAGCACCCAAATGTCTTCAACATCGAACTTCCAGACCTCCTTCGTGACGAGCCCGGAGACCTTTGCCGGCGCAGCAACTGTGCTTTGTGCTGCGCGGCGTTGCTCTTCCAGTTGAGCCAGTCGCAATCGTTCCGCCTCCGCCGCCGCTTCGGCTTCCCGCTTCCTCTCTGCAGCTTCGGCTGCCGCGGCAGCAGCAGTTGATTCCTCGGTCTCATCGAACGATGCTTCCGCCTTGTCGAGTTCCTGCTGACGTTTCAACTCGGCAGCTTCTGCTTCACGCCGAAGCCGTTCCTGTTCTTCCGCGGCCCTGCGTTTCTCAGCCTCGATTCTAACTAACTCCGCTTGCCGTGCGCTCTCAGCCGCCGCGGCGATGCGTCGCTGTTCAGCCTGGTATTCTGTGACCAATCGGTTGATGCGCGTTGCTTCGGCTTCGACCTGGGACACAAACTCCTTGGCTTTGGCATCGATCGCGCGGCCGAGGTCGAGGACCGGTGATTTGACTTCTGTTCGCGACTTCTCGACGCTCTTGACCAAGCCTTGCAAGGTGCGGAGATGGCCAACAGCTTCTTCGAGCGACCATTCGTCGGACACCACTGCTATCGACTTGGCCTCTGCTAGCAGGGCATCCCGCTTTGACAGGACATCCGGGGTCAGCTCGACCGAGACATCGGCCAGCTTTGATACGACAAGCGCTTTCACTTAGTCCCCTTGATGTGCTGAATGAATCCAGCCGGGTTCTTCATGATCTTCTTGGCGCGGTCTACCGATAGATCGCTCAGCCCGGTTTGAATCCAAGGCTGAGGGTGCCGAGCCTTAAGCCATGCGATCGCCGCCTCGATGTTTTCCTCTCCGATGGACTCAGCGATACCCTTGACACTTTCAGCTGTCAGTTTCCCGCGCTCCGTCAACGCAATGTCGTTAATCGAGAATGGCGCAGCAGCTTTGTTTACCACGGGATTTGTCGGCGCGTCCTGCGGGGGTTGTTGAGTCGGGGAAACGTCGATGACTGGCGCGGCTGGTTCCTGCTTGGCTTCAACCTTTTGCTTCTTTAGCAACGGTTCGCTAGAAGCTGCGGGTTGAATATCCTCATCACTGCTATCTCCGGCGTAAATCTCGGGTGCCAGCATGGCAACTCCATTGGAGATCGCCCTGGCGCGGAGCATGTTGGCTGGCGTCTTTTCCCAGTTCGACTTTGGCCGGATCAAACCCTGCGCCTTGGCCTCTTCGATCGTGAACTTCGACGTAATCGTGTTCCCTTCCAGCGCCAGTTCGAGAACGGCCTCCTTGCCATCCGTGCCGTCCTTGACCCATTTATGCTTTCCGCCCATTTGCCGAAATTCAGCGAGCGCAGCGAGAGCCTTTTTGGAGAGCTTGTTGTCGAGGATGTGATAAGTCCTCGCGATGACAGAAGGCGGTTTGCCCGTTGCGAGACACTCCATCGCAAGCACCTGTCCTTGCTCTACTTTCTCGCAGCCGAACATGCCTGACTTGGCAAGGAATTGGCCGATGCGTTCGATGGCTTCGACGGGATTGTTGATCTTTGAATACAGTTCGATTTCCATAGGGTGCTTTCTTTCGTGTTTTGCGGGTTTTACCTACCCGATGAGGGAAAATTTTTTAGTCAGCGAGAATCTTGTCGTGCTCCGAGGACAATTCTTCTGTTGTCATCGCGTGGAATTTGGTCGCGTTACTCAGCGTCCGACCGTGAATCGCAAGCAGCGTGTCGATAGTCATTCGACGGGCGTGATCCTCGATGCGCAAATATGGATCGCGGTCTCGAGCTGTGACTGGTAGCGCAGAGGTTGCGTGAACCGTTGTGCTTTGTTCAGTTTTCATCGTTCACCTCCGCGTTGAGGTTTTCCGGGCGATAGTTCGCAGCCTCCCATTGCTCCCACGTGAAGCGCTTATCGTAGGCGCCAATTAGCCAGCGCTGGAACCCGACAAGCTCAGGGGTGCGAACAAATGGCATTGGGTATGGCCGCGCTCCCCATTCCCGTAGCTTGCGCACCCGGTAAAGCCTGTCCTCCGAGGTCTCTCCAGGCCAAAAGCCAACGAGCATGTAAACCATGACGTGATCCGGCTTCACCCCGTATTTTTTAAGCCTGTCCAATCCCTCAAACAGCCTGGCTTCGTCTTTACGATTGTCCCAAGCGGTATAGATGCGCTTGGCCTTCATGTCGTCGGCCCGGTAATCGATGCTCGCGAGTGCTTCCGCTGCCTCATCTGTCAGGAACCGGGCATTGATACCCTGATTGAAACTGACCTTGAAACCGCCTTCGCGAATCTCCGCGATCCGATCGCGCCAGTGCGGTTGCCCAAAGAAGTCATTATCCAACAGAATCAACTCACGCGGCCACGGTTCGCCCCGCCAAATATCATGGATCGTGTTTTCCTCGCGCATCGCGCCTTCCTTGCGAGGAACCACGCAGAACGAACAGCGAAGCCGACATCCGCGTTGAGTAAACCCAATGCTTTGTCGGCAGTTCGGGTAAATCGAATAATCCTGCTTGGTTGTTGTGATCCCGTGCGCTTCCAGAGTAGAAGCCACATCAACACCAGTTCCGCCGACAACCGCATTCGGAAAATGCTCAATGAGTTTTGAGACGGATGGGCGGGACTTTTCGAAGATTGCGGAGCCGTAAACGTGGGTAGGCGCATCCCACAACTGGCGCTCAGGGTTTCCAGTCCATCGCAGTTCGACCGAATCCCCGCGCTGCTTGTGGTGTGCAGCGATCCGCATCGCCGCAATATTGGGTACCTTTCCGTCAAGTTGAAACACCAGGACGCGGGAAGGCGCACCGTTCCCGTTCTCCGTTGGCTTTTCAGTGGGCATTCACTACCTCCTTCAATCGCGAAACGCTGTCTGTGTATTTGCCGCTCCTCGGGTAAGCCGCGAGCAGCACACGACCGTCGCGCAAAGTCATCTCCAACCGCTTGCCGTTGAACGCTTCAAACAACTTGCATTCGAAGGCGCACCCCCGCCATTCATCACTCCCCATCAGGTGGACCCATATTTGACCGCTGCTTTCCGGCCGAACACAGAAGGAGGTAACTTTGTGCCTCACCATGATCTTTTTAACGCGCTGGAGGTAATGCGCATCGGTCGCGTTGAACGTTGTCTCTTTATTGTCCATTCGTCCCTCCTGTGATTCGCTCGATGAGCATCTTGCGTTCAGCAGCAGTGGGGTTGTTGAGAAGGTTGGAAAGGGCTGCGGCTAGCGTGCCGGTCGCAAATGCGTATTGATCTGATACGTCACCAAGCCCACGCTCCTTAGCTGTGGCTGTGGCCCATTCCATGACCTGCCCAGCAGTGATTGGATCATTCATCGTTTCGCTCCTTTCGCAGTTCCTTCAATGAATGTGCGCGGATGAATCCGCACCATCTTGCGACCGCGGATAATGACGCCTGGCAATTGCGCTTTGCGGGCCGTAAGCCAGTGCCGCTCGACCTGCTGCCATGTGCAGAACTGTTCCGGTGTAAGCATCGAATCCAAGTCGAAGCCGGTTGGCAGGCATCCGGGTTTCTGATTCATTCCGTGACCTTGATTTCCCCGCACTGAATGCAGGTGTGAAAGTTTGGGGAATCGCAGCGCCAGGTGTGATCGCATGGAGTTGAATCGCGGAGGTCTTCTGGTTCAGTGACCGTCTTCACGTCGACACGAAAACCATGCTCGTCTTGCGTTGCAATTGGAGCCTTGGTGATTCGCAGTCCGAAAAACAGACCTGCACATCCGCCGACCACTATGCCGAGCAAAAGCTGAATGATCGTAAACTTCGCGTTCACGCTTCCACCTCCGCCCACTCCTGCTTGCCCTTGCGAGCGACCTTCTTGCTGGCCTTCATCGCGTCCGAGCCGAAAGCAATCGCGCACAGGATCAGAATCAGCATCGTGCCGCCGTAATACTTCCGGCGGACTTCCTTGAGCTGCACCGCCAGCTCCGGGTGCTTCACCTCAGCACCGGCGAGCACGAGCTTGCGCACGAACTCACCAACACTCTTGCAACCTTCGCGAACGGCTGCTCGGCCCAGCTCGGAGCGTTCATCGAGCGGGATGTTGATCGATAGATTCGCGGTTCCGGTTCCGATGGCGTTGGTCATAGGCGGCAATCTTGTTAAGGGTTCCGACTTGTGCGGGTGTGCGGGTGTGCTTTACTCAGGCCGATTCGAACGCGGCATCCTTGGGAAGTGTGATTCCGTGCGATTTGATCATCGCCTTGGCGCGCTGATCGACTGCGTTCGAAATGAAATCCGTGACATTCTCATTATCGATGATCGAGGTGATGATCTGCGCCCGTCGGAGAGATACCGGGCGAATGGAGATCGTTCGTTTGCCTTCGCCTTCGCGGGAATCCGACTCCTTGTTAAGAACCTGTGTTTTGTTTCGCATACTCGTTTGTCTGTGTGCGAGTGTTATGGCATACACTTGCATGCAGTTGCAAGCATGAGAATGCATTTGCATGCAGTTTTCAGCCAACCTTATGGAGAAGATTCAGGACGATAAGAAGCCCGAAGGTTCAACGAGCCTTCGGGTGAATCGGGAGCTGTTTGCTCGAATTCAAGAAACAGGCGCGCGTTTGCACATGTCCGCAAATGCGTTTGGGGTTGCTGCAATCGAAGCAATCCTCGACTTGATCGATCAGGAGGAAAGCAACAGGGCTGTGCCGGACATCATTCGGATGCACGACACAGTCAAGGGGAGTAAGACGCCGTTTGGCCGCGGGGTGACTAATTCCACTTCAGCTTCCATGGCGGAACACGGCGCAAAGCTTGTCGCCGAGGTGGAGCGGCGAAAGCGCGCCGGTTCTTTTTCCGAATCACAACCTTCATCTTCAGCTGATGCTTCCAGCGGCCAAACATCTCCGACATCTCGAGACAATACTCGTCTGTCCAATCGGAAGACATCTCCTCCAAAACAGGTTCCAGAATGATTTTTGTTCCTTGGTTCTTAGGTCCTTGCAACTTCATACGCGAGGATGATCTCGCGGGAGGTAGGACTTTGGATGTCCAACCCTGCCTGAAACTTATTCACAGTGTTCACACTCAATGAAAGCGTTCGCACTTTTATCGATACTCCTTGCTGTCGCCGGATGCGCCATGATCCCAGAGATGCCGGGCTCCGTTTCTACGAACTTATCCAAGTTCGATGGCGCGAGCGAGATCAGCGTCTCTCCGGCGTGGGTGCAAACCAGTCGCTGGGTTGCAAGCATTCGCCTTGGTGCTTACCGCTCATCCAAAATGGAGCCTGGTGCCATTGTTATCAAAGCCGTCTATGAAGGAGTTGAATCAATAGAGCGTTTGCGCTTCAACATCGACGGCACTTTTGAAGAACTGAAGCCGCTCGACTCTTCCACAACCTACGAGGAAGACGACCGCAATCCAGGCCTTCTGTCTGTTCGCAGATTCCATGCGACCGACGATCTGATCAGACGGGCAGTCAATGCGACGAACACGATCGTGCGAATGGACTTTCGAGGAACATACCTCGACGGCGAATTCGGTCTCAACCAAGCGCATTTCGCCAAACCCGCGTTCAAGAAGTTCCTGACTGCATTGGAGAACCAGCCATGAATCCCCACGCACCGGAAGAATGGCGCAACGGTCCACCCAGCGAGAAGCAGATACGAAGGTTGCGCTGGTGGGGAACGAAGATGCAGCTTCAGATACCCGCCCCTCGAACCAAGGGCGAGGCGAGCGAGATCATTGATCAGTGGCTCAATGCGCGCCCTGATCTTGAAGATGAATGGCGCGAGGAGTCTGATCGATTGGAGCAAGTGGACTGGGACAGAAGAGAGGCAGAAGAAGCTGCGGAAGATGAGCGCCGTGACTTTGAACACCTTTGCGATGTGGTCGACGAGTGGCGGGATATCCACCCGTGCCCGCCGGTGTCTCAGGAACAAGTGAGGCGAGTGCTCGAAAGAGTAGGATCGCAGCCCAATTCGGAAGATCGTGGCAAATATATGGGTCGTTTCTTCGCTGAGCTGAAGCGACAGTTTCCTTCCCTGTTCACGCTTGAATCGGAAATGAAATACCACCAAGAGCAACTCGAAAACACCAAAGCCAATTTTCTGGAAATGGTTCGCGTGAAAGCGGCGAAGCGAGGGATCGAGATTAAAGATTGGGAACTGGTGTGGAGTGTTTTTAGACAATTTCCCCACCATCCAAACGAAGATTCATCTGAGATGGAACTTAGGTTTTTTGCCGCGATAAAACATGCAGAAGATCGCAAATCTCAATGAAAAAGTGGCAACAAACGTGGCAACAAAATCGACACCATTGAAAAACCCCAGCAAATCGAGACTTTCACGGTGCCTTGACACGGTAGGGGTCACAGGTTCGAAACCTGTATCGCGCACCATCTTCAAAATCCCCGCAAAATCGTACTGCTTCGCGGAGGCAAACCTGGAGCGGGAGCCCGCTTCAAAACCACGTATTCAATCCCCATCTTCTCGCAATACTCGCGTTTACCGCCCTTGTCCCCGTCCTCGTTAACTATGTAATAGTCGGGTTTGATCCGCCGAATCTCAGGGTCAGCATCCACCCAACCCGTTCCTGTCGTGACCAGCGCCTGCTTCACATAACGGATTGAGCCCACAACATATCGTCGCTCCTGCTCTGACAGCAACGGATGCCCCTCTCCCTTCAATAATCGCACGTTCGCGTCGCTGCCCAGGCAAAGATACAAATCCCCGAAGGCGGACGCCTCTTCCGTGAATCTGACATGGCCGGAATGAAACCAATCGTAGCAACCCGTGGCGATTGCCTTCTTGCGTCCTGGCGCCGAGGGCATGGGCGGCGGCTCGGGAAATCCCTTCAATTCGTCGCTCGAAAACACGCGATAGGTGATTCCCCTTTCCTTCGCGACCCCCGCGCGTTCCGGGCTCGCTGACGGCTCGTAATCGGCCCAAGAAACGGCATCGATCTCGGGCACGGTTTTCGCATCCGCGCTGTCGGGGAGGGCGAGCACCGACTGCACGTAACGAACTGCCTGGAGAAAGTAGCGACGCTCTGCGAAGGGGAACTTTGGCGCCTGCCCGTGGATCTTGTGAAAAACAACGTCAGACCACAATGCCACGGTAACGGGTCCGAGCTTCGCCGCCTCTTCCAGGAAACGGAGATCGCGCGCGCGGATGTCATCGAAGCCTCCGCAAACGATTACGGGTAATGCCGCATTCATGCTGAAGCCGTTCGTACGTTCACTTGAAAGGCGCCAGGAACAGGCCGATCTGACGCGACGATCAGGTAGCCGCCGCCGCATCCGGAGTACATCGCGCCTGGATATTCCCGCTGGTAAGCACCCAGCAACGCCAGGAGATCGACACGCAGCAAGGGATGCCGCACCACCCCGGGGAGCAACTTCTCCCAGCATTTCATATTCTCATTGAGGGACGCGCCGAGTGCCTTCACATCCTTCCGCACAATTGCGTCGAAGCATTGCCGCCCTGCCTCACCCAGCCGTGCGACCCATGGGGGCTTGAGGTTCTTAATCGCGAGCGGGTTGTATCCTTCGGGGCGGGGTTCGACAGGGAGAAGATGCAGCCTGGATTCCAGCCATCGAGCGACGGCGCGTGAGTTGCACGATTCGATGTGGGCAGGAAATATGCCCCCTTCGAAGTTGAAATCATAATCCAGCCGGTTGATGCCTGGATACAGAAGGCCGATCATATCCTGTGAACCGCTCGGTTCGGCTTTGCCATGGTTCTCAGCCTCGTAAAGCTCCCGGACGAGGTCCGCGCCAGGGCGTTTCGGCAACTTGCCCCCCCAAAGTTTCAGCGCAACAGCACGCGTTCCGCTTGCAATGCCTGAACGATCCATGGGGCGGAAATTCGGTTCAATCTGCACTACAACCATCGACCCAGGCGGCCGTGGGTTGTGCTGTGAAACAAACGGCTGATCGATCCAGCCGCCAGCGAGTTGCAGGCGGTTGGGAATCGACCCGAGCAAGCGGTTGAGAGGCGATTTCATCGGTTACCCGGCATCTGCGCAGCGTCCAATCCGGCACCAAGTGCCTCCTTGATGCCCTTCATTGTCGCGGTCGGAGTTGGTTGAACATTTCGGTCGCGGATCCGGTTTCATGCCGCCCGCGCAACTCGCGGCGGCCAAAATCGTAGTGCCCGTTCCTCATTACTCCAGCCTTTTCACCGCCCTGGGAACTTTCCCGGGCACATTGGTGGCATTCGCCGATTTGTCCATTGACTGGAGGTAATGTGCTGACGATGGTAACCGGCGCTATGGCAAAAATTGAACGCGCACTGCTTTCAGTTTCGGATAAAACCGGCCTTGTTCCGTTCGCTCAGGCTCTTTCAAACGCCGGCGTGGAACTGATCTCAACCGGCGGAACGGCCAAAGCATTGCGCGATGCAGGACTTCGAGTCAAAGACATCAGCGAGCATACCGGATTTCCGGAAATGCTTGATGGTCGTGTAAAGACCCTTCACCCCAAGGTTCATGGGGGATTGCTGTATATCCGCGGCAATGCGGCTCACGAAACCGCAGTAAGGGAGCATCAGATCGACGCAATAGACCTCGTCGTGGTGAACCTCTATCCGTTCGAACAGACCGTGGCGAAGCCAAACGTTTCCTTGCACGACGCGATTGAGAATATCGATATTGGCGGTCCCTCAATGCTTCGCAGCGCTGCGAAGAACCATGAGACGGTGACAGTCATTGTTGATCCAGCAGATTACGAGGAAGTCGCGCGGCAGATCGCTGCTTCTGGAGACACTTCGCTTGAATCACGTCGCCGATTGGCCACGAAGGTTTATTCGAGAACAGCGGCTTACGACGCGGCGATTGCAGCGCATCTTGAAAAGGCATTCTCCGATGGCTGTGGCAAACAGGCATTGCCGGCAGAGCTGACGTTATCGGCGCCGCTGGCGCAGACATTGCGCTACGGCGAGAATCCGCATCAGGAAGCGGCGTTGTATGGCGCGTTTTCGGATTACTTTCAGCAACTTCACGGCAAGGAGCTTTCCTACAACAACATTCTTGATCTGACAGCAGCCGCGCAATTGATCGCGGAATTTGAGAACGATCAACCCACTCTGGCGATCCTGAAGCACACCAATCCTTGCGGTGTCGGCCAGGGAACGAGCCTGCGCGATGCATGGGAGGCAGCCTTTGCGACCGACAAACAGGCTCCCTTCGGCGGGATTATTGCAGTCAACCACGCATTGAACGGTCCGTGCGCGGAAGCCATTGCGGAGATCTTCAGCGAAGTGATTGTCGCGCCGGAATTCACGCCAGAAGCGCTGGCGATCCTTCAGAAGAAAAAAAACCTGCGGTTACTGAGGATGTTGCGGTCAACGTCCTCGGGCCAATCGTGGGATATCCGAAGCGTGGGATGCGGTTCCTACCTTGTCCAGGGTCGCGACATCAAGTTGACCACGCGCGGAGATCTCAAGATTGTCACGAAACGCAAGCCGAGCGCCGACGAGTTGGATGCCATGTTGTTTGGGTGGCGGGTCGTAAAACATGTAAAATCGAATGCCATTGTGTATGTCACGGCGGCGCGGACGCTCGGAATCGGCGCGGGGCAGATGAGCCGGGTGGATGCCAGCCGCATCGCGGTTTGGAAAGCGCGTGAGGCTGCACTCTCATTGAAAAACAGCGTGGTTTGCAGCGACGCTTTCTTTCCGTTTGCTGATGGATTGATCGCCGCAGCGGAGGCCGGGGCCACCGCTGCGATTCAACCAGGAGGTTCTGTCCGGGACGCCGAGGTGATTGCCGCGGCCGACGAGCGGAACATGGCGATGGCATTTACAGGGCACCGGCACTTCCGCCATTGAACAGTGGCAGAGGTGCTAATCAGTCGATCAGGCTGTAGATCATCCAGAATTGTGCCGCAACAACCGCGGCCATTATCGCCCAAAAGAAACTCTCGCGCGAACTGAGGCTTTTCTGTGGAGCTTGGGCCAGCCAGAAACGCAATGACGCGGCTCCGAACTGAATGTGATCTCCATTTCGCAGGACCGAACGCTTCACAGCGTGTGAGTTCACGGTAATGAGAGCCTCTCCCTGGGGTTGGATGAGAAACCCTGCAGCGGGATCCAATTCAACGATGAAATGTTGATCCCAGACTCCGGGAGCATTGATCTGCACATCTGCATCATCAGCCCGTCCCACACGAAAAGGAAAACGGCGGGGTGACCACTTGGTTCCCGCCGTTGTGCCTGAGAGCGATTCCAGTTGAATCATCAGTAGAGACTGCGCCGGATGTAGATCTTGTCGCCTGGAAATACAGAAATATTGTGCTTCGGTTCGCGAATGGCGCGTTGATAATCGACCACCACCTGCTCCCCGTTTGGACGAATCAGCCGGACCTGGCTTTTCTTGGCGAATTCCGTAAACCCGCCCGCTGCGGAAATCGCACTCAGAATGTCAGTTTCACCGAGGTAGGTTTTTGGGCCCGGCGTTTTGACCTCCCCTTCGACGTAGTAGTAACGCAGCTCCGACTTCACCGTTATCGTCATGTTCTGGTAGAGCTTGTTATACTCCTTCTGCAGCTCCTGCTGAAGTTCGCCCGTGGTCTTGCCTAACGCCTTCACGGAGCCAATTTCCGGAGGGGTGATGGTGCCATCATCCTTCACCCGTTCCTCATGAGGCTTGCGTTCCGGGAGGCCAGGGCTGGAGAAGCTGATAATCACCAGGTCGCCGCGGTAGAACACATTGGCCGGCGGGCGCGGGTTCGATTCACCATCGCCGTCGTCGAACCTATGCCCCGCCGTGCCGCAGCCGCTGAGCAGAAGGCCAGAGGTCACAACGACCAATCCCAGACACAGCATCAAAAAGTTCCTGAGTAGTTTCATTTTCTTCCAGTGAAAAGCCCGCAAATCAAATCAATACTTGGGTTTGATATCCAGCTTTGATTTGTCCCCGCCATCGGCGGCCGCCACGGCGTCATCGTCCTCATCCTTAGAGTAGTATTCGTGGTAGTAACCGCTGTAGTAGTAGTAGCTTTCGTCCTGCGACATGTTGATGTTATTCAGCACGATTCCCAGCAGGTTGCCGCCAACCTTCTCGATCATCTGTTTCGCGCGGATGTTCATCGGCTGCGGATACCTGCGGTATTGGATGACCTGGAGGGTGATGTCCACTTCGCTTGCAAGAATCGAAGCGTCACTCACGCCCATGATCGGCGGGGAGTCAAAGAACACATAGTCGTAGCGCTGCTTCAGTTCGTGGATGAGATTCTTCATCTGAGCCGAACTCAGGACGCCCATCGAACTGCTCGGCAACTTGCCGCTCGCCATGAAGTCCAAGGTGGGCAAGTTGCTCGTTTGAATGACCTCCTCGAGCGTGTTTTGCTTGAGGAGATAATTGGTCAGACCAATGTTATTCGTCACGCGCATGATCTTGTGCAGCGTGGGACGCCGAAGGTCAGAATCAACCACTACGACGCGGGCGCCGTTCTGAGCGAAAACGGTGGCCAGGTTAAGGATCGTGGTCGACTTGCCTTCGCCGGCGCCTGCGCTCACCACCGCGATGGAGTTCAGTTTGTCATCCTTTCGGGAGAAAAGGAGGTTCGTTCTGAGCACTCGATAAGCTTCCGCATGCGGGCTATCCGCGCCTTCCTCCATCAGGAAGCCGACGTTCTGCGGAATGACGCCGAGCACGGGTGCCTGCAGCGTGCGTTCCACGTCATCGATCGTCTTCACGCTCGTGTCCAGATATTCAATGAAGAACGCGAGACCCACTCCAACGACCAGGCCGATTACAACACCCAGCGCGATGTTCAGGCCCTTCTTCGGCTTTACGGGATCGCGATTCTCAATCGCCCTGTCGGTGATCGTCACCATCGACGTGCGGGGAAGTCGATAGTCGGCGCTGCTGGATGCGATCTTCACGGACAGGATGTTGTTAAACTGCTCCAACTCGGAAAGGCGGCGCTTTGCAGCGTAGTAGGGACGGCTTTTTTCCACCAGGGCCAGGTATTCTGTCCGCGAGGTTTCGAGGCGATGGGCAAGCTCCTCGGCTGCGGCTTTGGCAGCATCCAGCCGGTTTTGCAGCCCAATCAAAATCCCGTCGACCGCGTCCGAGATGCTGCGCGCGATTGACTCAACATTCTCCTGCGCGTTCTTATAAAGCGGATGGTCGTCCTTGTAGATCGCCTTCATCGAGCGAAAGCTCTGGTCGGCGAGTTCATACTGGTTGAAGAGGCTGGCCAATCGCTGGTCGGGTTGGCCGAGCGCGATTTGGATGGCGTCCCTCAACTGCGATTTTTCGAGGCTCCGAAGATGACTGATTGCAGTCTCGCGCATGACGACCTCGTTCTTCAGCATGATCAATTGCGCCTGGATCTGCTTCTCGACGTCAGCCGAGATCGGCGGTGTCGGCATCGATTCCATCGGGTTCAGGTCGGTGATGCCGAACTTCGTGCGCAGCTGATCAACCTCCTGTTGTGCCGCTTCGGTTTTTCTGCGGTATTCCACCTGTTGCTCTTCCAAGGCTTTGATGCTGCTCGCGAGCTGTTCGAGACTTACCTCGAGGCGATGCTGCTTGTAGGTATCGACAATTTCGTTGGCAATCTGGGCGGCTTCATCGGGCTTGTCGCTGAAAACTTCCACTTCAATCAAGCTGGCGTTACGAACCGGAGTGAGGCGGATCGATTTCTTGAAAATCTCGAGGGTCTCGGAACGTTTGAGAGGTTGTCCGCTCGCGTACTTCTCGCCCCACTTTTCGTTCAACTTCAACTTGTCGATCACTCGTCCCAGGATCAACTCGGACTGGATGACTTCGAACTCGGTCTGGATGAAATAGGGATCGTAGCCTTTCTGGCTGTATTGCTCGAACGATCCAGCGTCAGGGCTGTCGTTCGTCACTTTCATCCTGGCCGTACCTGAAAACGTTTCTGGCAAGATGTAAGTGACGACCGTCGCCGTAATCACAACAAGGAGGAACACGGCAAGAATGACTGTTTTGCGAATGCGGATGATCCGCCAATAATCCAGGAAATGAAGCTTGGTTTCCTGCGGTGTAGAGCTCTTAGTTGAATCCATAAATTAAAAAAGGGGGGCGGATCGTTATGAACCCGGCCCCCCGCATAAACGTTCAGGGTAGATTAATACGTGGCGGTCACGCCCAAGTAAACCCTATTTCTATCAAATTCACGGCCATCAACGTCAGAGTCGAGCTTGTCGAATGAATAACCGACGTGAGTGGAGAGGAAGCGATTGATCTCGTATCGCAGGCTGGTATCGATGGAATAGAAATTATCTTTCCCACCATCAAGATCACCGTTTTGGAACTCAGAGTTTTGGTACTGGCCACCGAGATGCCAGAACAAACGTGCCGCCAGCCGATGGTCCAAGCCAACATAAAATGCGACTGACTGTGCATCCGTGACCAGGTCTGTTCCAGTCCCGATGACGTCTGTGGCCGTGCGATCATAAGAGACGCGGAGCATGACCTGGCTCTGCGGCGCATAGCTGTAGCTCAGAGTGACTTTGCCGTAAGGGCTGACTTCTGCATCGCTATCGTCAGGATCGTTGTAGTAGTCGTTGATACGAGCACCACCACGAACGGACCCGCTCAACTCAGGGGTGAAGCGGTGATCGGCTCCCAAGTAAATGTAATGTGAACGATTGTTACGATGCTCAGGCAACCCGCCACCTGCAAAAGCCTCGTCTTCCGTGTAGTCAATCATGCCGAACTGATAACCGACAATTCCGGTTGTGACGGGCCGGAGCAGAAGCCGGTTTTCGAACGTCACGTAGTGTTCAACGCGGTCGAGGACCAGCGAATTCTCCTGTGCCTCGTAATCGAACAATGCGTTGTTATACCCCAAAGTAATGCCGTAAACGGGGGTCAGGTCGGCTTCGAACAAAACGTCGGCAAAGTTGCGGATGTTGTCGCCCTCCACAGTTTGGAACCCTCCGAAACCGCTACCGGTTCGGAAAAGGTCAGCTTCCTGGCCGATGGCAAATGAATCCGACACCGAAATGCGATAGCGTTCCGAAAACGCGTGCGAAAGACCCAGATCGAACAGGTGTGTCTGCGCGATGTCGTCAAAAACTTCCGGCTCGTCCGCGTACCACTTCATTGAATACACGTATCCGAGGCTCAGGGTCGTCTGATCCATGGGAAGCACGAGGCGAACTGATGGCCTGGCTTCGATACCGAAGCTCTCGTGCTCATTATCAGCGGCCGTAAGAACGTTGTCGTCGTAGAAGCCACGCAACGTAGCGGATACGCTCCAGGGCTTGTCCGAACCGCCACCCAACGGCTCTTGAGCCGATACAGTCTGGAGAGCGGAGGCGCCGACGGCAGCCATTCCGATTGAGGCAACAATTTTCTTCATAGTTATTTAACTTTTTTCACCCAAGAGGCCAGTGCCAACCGTAAAACGGCAACTTTTTAGCCGAAACGCGCCGAAGCTGTCAACGGATTCTTCCGGCTCCCTCTCGCAGCATCAGATTGCTTTCCTTCCAATTTAAAAGACCTCACCCCATCCACACCCGGCTCGTAGCCTCATGCAGACCTCAGCCCCAACCTGGCTGAACAATTGACCAGCGACGCCAGCCGCCGTTCAAATTTCCCCCGGAGACTAGGAAGTTCTCCCCCTCTAGGGAAGAACAATAATTTGACCCGGCCGCATCCGTCGGGGATCAATTCCGGGGTTCGCCGCGGCTAACGCTCCCAACCTGACGCCATACCGCCGCGAAATAGACGCCATTGTGTCGCCGGACTGAACAGTGTGCGTGCGCCGCGACCCCGGAATCGGCCGGCTGATGAGTGGGGCCTGCCGGTTCGTAACGGCTGCAGGTTGTGGGGGAAGCGGCGTCACTTGTGGGGACTCCCTGCGGGTGGGAAGGGGTTGTGGCGCGACAATATTGGTCGCGGGCCGCGATGCTAAAAACAACCTGAACCTCTCGTTTTCTTCTTTGAGTCGTCGATTTTCGTCGAGCAGTTGCTCAAGCTGTTTTTGCATGCCAGGCGCGATAGGCAGCGGCCACACACTCTTGGCGAGGTCCTGCTTGCAATTCATAATGCGCTGCCGAATGACCTCCGCATTGTCCGAACCGGGCCGCAATTTCAGATAGCGTTCATAGTGATAAATCGCAGCCGCGGCATCATTTTCCTTGGTCTCGTAAAGCCAGCCGAGTTGCGAGTGCGCTTTGGAATTATGCGGATTGACTTCAAGGGCGCGATGGAACTCCTCGATCGCGCCGCGATAATCCAGGACATTGATCGCCTTCTTCCCAGCGAGAAAATGCGGCTCCTTCTCCTCGTCCAGTTCGCTCTGTCCCTGGGGAACGCAGCCGCTCATGCCCACAAGGAGCACAAAGGCGGTCATTGCGCGAAAAAGCCACACCGGGACAGTCATCGCGCCGACACTAAACGAACGCACATGACGGTGCAACACGACTTCGGACCGAACGCGTCAGGGGTTTGCCGACGGCGGACTAAACGGATTTTTCGGCTTGGCATCGCGCTCCACGCTGACTCCCTTCTTCTGAATGTCGAAGGGATTGGCCACGACGTCACTCGCAGGCGGTCGCGCGAGCAGCCCGCCAATGCAGTAAGCCCATCCCACGATCCAATGAATCACCTGCAGGACCAGGAACTCGACCAGAGAAATGACTCCAAAGCCGTAGGCGAATATACCAACGATCATCATCAAGGCACCCGGGATGAAGGAGGCGCTTGCCAGTTTCCAGCTCGATGCCCAACCCATTCGCCGGTCGCGGAGCAACGCTGCAATCCAAAGGGGAATTGAATACGCCAACGCGAGCATCCACCAGGTGGCAATCAAGCCAAACAGAACGGAACCGAACAAAATCCAGAGCAGCGGCGGGCGCCACGCACCCCACCACGGTTCCAGTGCTGTGCGGTTGAATTCGATCGTGTAGTCGTTCCGATAATGGAGAAATGCTGTGCCAAGCAGCGATCGAAAGTGTACATCGCGCCGCCCAAATTCCACCTGCACATGCGCCGGCACGCGTGCCAGGCCCGTGTGAAGAAGATCCAGGGAAAAGGCCAGCATGCGCGATTCAGCCAAAAAACGCGGCTCTGTTTCGGGCGAGTGCAGGATGCCGCCGCGTATTTGGCCGGTTTCCGGCAATCGATCGATCGCGCGCGACACGATCGGACACCACGCCGAGTTGACGAACCACACCACTGCCCATGCCGCCATGAGTGCCACGACAAACTGCATCAGGACTATGCGATTGCAGGATGCATCGGCAAAGGCTGCGACCCCACGGAACGTGAGGGGCTGGCAAGGCCCTCGATTTTTTAGCCACTCCCATTTCATGAACAGAGACGGGAACGTCAGCCGGGCGGCTGATTGGATTGGATTATTGGGCCGGCGGCGCGGGCTGCTGCTGTTCCGGCGCGCCCTGGCCCTGCTGCGGCGCGAGAATCAACGGCACCGGGTAGCGAAGCTTCATCACATCATCGACCAAAACTTCGACGTAATACGTTCCTGCCACCTTGAATTCAACCTGGCCAAAAACAGTGACGTTGGTTGCGTGCAGATTTGCGTCCTGCAACGCGAACTTCACCTCGCCCTTGCGCAGCACCGTGGTCTGGTCCGGTGCGATCAATCGAACGTTCTCCGTGAACTGCCCAAGACCAGCCGTCCATCGGTTGAACACGCTCAATTTGAGTGCAACCACAGGCAACTGGGGAACGCGAATGAAGTTGATCACCCCAATAAGGAAAAAATTCCCGGAAATCTCCTGTCGAATTTCTTCGCACAGGAGTGAACATTGGAGGTCAGGTAAAATGCGGGTGGGTTGCATGATTGTGTAGGGTTAAGCGATTTTCGAAATGAAACGTTTATTATCGGTGTCCTAGGCGTTTGAACTTCTCTCCGCAGCAGAAACAGTATTCTGCATCAGCATGGCAATGGTCATCGGCCCAACGCCGCCCGGATTGGGCGTGATCCTGCCCGCTATGGGCTGGACCGCGGCGAAGTCGACGTCGCCCACCAGTCGTGAGCCGGATTTCGAAGCCGGGTCCGGAATTCGATTCACCCCCACATCAATAACAACAGCGCCCGGTTTCACCATATCCGCCTTCACGAATTCAGCGACGCCAATGGCCGCGATCAGGATATCCGCGTGGCGGCAATGCGCGGCGACGTTGCGGCTTGCGGAATGGCACACCGTGACCGTTGCATTGGCGCCTTTCTCCTTCTGGATCAACATCGCAGCCATCGGTTTCCCGACAATGTTGCCGCGTCCCAGGACGACCACCTCGGCACCCCGTGTCTCAACCGCCGAACGAACCAGCAACTCGCGAATCCCCGCGGGCGTGCAGGGATGAAAACCGTCGGGATCTCCGAGCATCAACTTTCCGACGTTGATCGGATTGAAGCCGTCGACGTCCTTGTGGGGGGCAACAGTTGAATAAATAACGGTTTCGCGAATCTGTTTTGGCAAAGGCGCCTGAACCAGAATGCCATGGAGCCTGGGGTCACTGTTCAATCGATTGATCAGCGTCAGCAGATCGCTTTCGGTGGTGTTCTCCGCAAGCACGTGGGTTTCGGAAAAGATGCCGAGCTCCGCACAGGCTTTCTCCTTGCGGCCAACGTAAACCTTCGAAGCGGCGTCCTCCCCAACTCGCACAAACGCCAGGCCAGGCTGGATACCATGCGACTTAAGGTTGGCGACTCGTTGAGCCAATTCGCCCTGGATCCTGGCCGCGATCGCTTTTCCGTCGATAAGATTGTCGAGCGCCATTATTCCAGCACCCGGATCTGCTGAATCGTGAGAACCGGAGTGTTCTTCCAGCGTTCGTCCAAACCTTCCTCGCCGGTTACGAGGATGCGCAACCCCTTATAGCGCCGGAGATCCAGATTGGGCGAGCTCGTGAAGAGATAATTGATCGCACGGTAAGTCTCGGTGCTGACCAGTTCGAAATCCGTGGGAGCCTGGATGCTCAACGTGCTGCGAACAATTCCTTCGCGCTGAACGATTCGCGGCGGCAATGCTTCCTCAACAGCCGCGGTTTCTTCCGATTGCGTTGCCGGCTCAGCTTGTGCGACTTCGGTTGACTCGGCGTTCGCGGACGGCTGGTCCGATGCGGTCGCGACCGGCGGCGTCTCGGTGACGTTGGCCAGCGTTGTTGGAGCAGGGTCTTCCGGCAAGGTGGTGGCGACCTGCGGCGTGCTGTCCTGTCTCAAATATTGTGCAGCAACAAAAGCGAACGCGTTGTCAGGGGCGTTGATTTGAATCCAATCGCCGCGGGTCTGCAATTCCTGCAGGGAATCGCCTCTCACAAGCGTTCCCAGAACGCTGTAATTCTCGCCGGGTCCGCCGCGAAGGTTCAGCCGATTGGCTTTTACCGTCATGCTGCTCCGATCCACAAATCCGGAATGGACCCAGACCGCAATGGAATCCGGAAGCGCGATCTTTGCCCAGGCCGAAGGCTCGTCGGGCTTCGAATTGCGCAGGGTCACCTCCTCAATCACGGTGACAGGCTCGCCATTCGTCAATTTTCCAATAACCTCGCCGATCAGCCCTGCGCGGCCGCGGACATTCACGCGGTTGGCAACAACCGTTGCCTGCCCGGGAACCAGAGGTTCGGAGCGAAGGGTGGAACCAGGAGAGGTGCGCGACGCGGGAGGAGGGCTGGACATTGCGGGCGCAGCGACATTGGGGCTGCCGTTGGTGCCGCTCAGAAGCGCTGGTTGATCGGCCAGAACACTCACTGAAAACATTGCCGCGACAAACGTCCACACTTTCATGTTCATATCTCAGCCCAGTAGAGATTTAATCTCCGCATCTGTCAATGTTCGCCATTTTCCCGGTTTCAACTCACCCAGCTTGATCCGTCCGACCTGAACGCGTTGCAGGCGTTTCACAGCTCTGCTCTGCGATTCGAAGAGCCTGCGCACCTCGCGGTTCTTCCCTTCGGCGAGCTCGAGTTCCACGGTGCTGCGCGTGGAGTTTGCGGTGATGACATGCGCGCGTTCCGCCTTGAGACGCTCGCCCTGGTGGAACACACCGCGCGTGAATTTCTGAACCATCTCCCCATCAACCTTTCCTTCCACCATCGCGACGTACTTCTTCCGAACCCCGTAGCGGGGATGCGTCAGGCGCAACGCGAAATCACCGTCATTAGTGAGAAAGAGAAGACCTTCCGTGTCGTAGTCGAGGCGGCCCACCGTGTAAACGTTGCTCCACTCCTTGGGCAGGAACTCGTAAACCGTGGGGTGTCCGTGCTCGTCTTTCCGGGAGCAGACGCAGCCGCGCGGCTTGTGCAAGGCGACATACAGCTTCTTGCGGATGCGCACCAACTCGCCGTCCACCGTCACCTTATCGTGCAGGGGATCCACCTTGGAGCCCAGGAGCCGCACGGGTTGGCCATTCACCTGGACGCGTCCTCCCGTGATCATCTGCTCGCTGGCGCGGCGTGAAGCCACTCCTGCGTCTGCGAGAAATTTTTGGAGCCGAACCATCGTGAACAGGCCGTTAAAAAGCAGAAGGTCAGGGCGAAGCAATCCGCTCCACGCCTGACGCTTGAAAACGAACACCCGGTCTGCCGGGCAGGACTCTAGGCCTCGGGTTTGGTCTTGCGGAGGCCGGTGATCCGGTCGCCCTCTTTCCATTGCCCTCGTTTCTTGAGCAATTCAGTGCGCTCAAAACGTTTCAGAACGTTCCGCTTGCCACCCAGGGTGGAAGCCGCGCGCAGACTACGATGCTGTGACATAAATCTAAATGCGTTAAGTTTTACCCGCTCTCCAATGAAAAGCGGACGCTGCATATACCACGGCGGCGGCCCGAAAGCCAACCGTTATTTTCGTTTGGAAGCGTCTCCCAACGGATTCACACGCTGAACGGCACGATGATCGAATGTTGCGTGTCGCGCGTTCACGTCCCAGTCCCGTATTGCTCCATCCGTCCTGCTGCGGCATTGTAGGGTCGCATGGCTCCCCGCAGAGTCCCCGACGCATCGTTGCGCCCGGATCAGCCCGAATTTTCGAGGCTGTTCTGGGCTCTTTTGATTTCGATCGTGGTTCATGCTCTAGCCTTCGGGGGCTACAAGGCGGGACAGCGATATGGATTGTGGAACGTCGCGCGTCTGCCTCAATGGATGCAACGGGTGATCACGGCGGCGGCGGTCGAACCACCGAAACAGCCCGAGGCGCGCGAAGTGCCGTTGATGTTTGTCGATGTGAATCCGCAACTGGCCACCGCCGAACCGCCCAAGGACGCGCAATTCTATTCCAATGCGAATTCACAGGCCGCCAATCGTGAAGCTGACCAGGAAGCAGCAGTCCCCAAAATCACAGGAACCCAGACCGACATGGTGAAGGCGGAGGATGTCGAACGATCGCCGCTGGACCGTTTGCAACCAAACATTCAGCGTGCGGCAACCGAGCAGGAACCCGAGCAGGCGCGGCGCAGCACGCCGATTCAGCAGGGAGACATCGCCATTGCGCGGCCTGAAGCTGAACTGCGCGACAGCGACGGCACCGCAGAGCGCGCGCGGCCGCGAACGGTGCGCGAAGCCATGCTGCGGCAAAATCGAAATCAACTGGCCGGTCAGCGCATGAAGCAGGAAGGCGGCGTGCGGCGCCACACCGACTTCACCTCGCTCGACGCCAAGCAAACGTCGTTCGGCGACTACGACGCGGCCTTTATCGCCGCGGTCGAAAGCCGCTGGTTCGCGTTGCTCGAGAACAATCCCACCCTGAATTATCGGAATGGGCGCGTTGTTCTTCGCTTTCGGCTGTCTTACGACGGGCGCATCACCGCGATGGAAGTCGTGGAGAACAACGTCGGCGAAACCTTGGGCCTGATCTGCCAGAAAGCGATCCTGGATCCCGCGCCGTTCGAGCGGTGGCCCCGCGAGATGCGCTTGATGATGCAAAAGGAATTTCGCGAAATTCAGTTCGCTTTCTATTACTACTGACGAAACGCAAAGCACCCTTTTAAGAATCATGGAACTGGCTGTTTACATTCTGCTCATAGCGACGTCTGTCGTCGGTCTGGCGTTCATCGTTGAACGTGGGATCGCCCTGCGCTGGAACAAGGTCGTTCCCCCCGCGGTAGCTGCCGCTGTGGAATCCTGCCAGGCCCCGGAAGACGTTCCGATGCTCAAGCGTGTCTGCCAGCAGCACGATTCACCGCTGAGCCGTTTGTTGCTCGTCGCCGCGCAACATCTGGACTGGCCCAAGGCGGAAAGTGTCGATGCACTGCAAACCCGCGCACGGCGCGAAATCGTCAAGCTGGAACGCGGACTGGTCGTGCTGGAAGTCATTGTCGGCATCGCTCCACTCCTCGGCCTGGTCGGCACGATTCTCGGCATGATGACGGTGTTTGGGGATGTCGGGCAGGCTGGTCTCAATGATGCCGCGCGGCTGGCGCATGGGATTGCCGTCATCCTGCACGCAACGCTCATCGGCCTCTTGATCGCAATTCCTGCTTTGGTTTTCTGGAGCTACTACACCAAGAAAATCGAAATCCTCGCCGTCGAGATGGAAACGCTCTGTGACGAATTCGTCCGCCGCCAATACCGTGAAGTAATGGGAAAGTAGCGATGCACTTTTACGTTCGCAAACGCAGGGGGGCGCCAGCGGTTATCATCGTAGCGCTGATCGATGTATTGATCGTGATGCTGATCTTCCTCATGGTCACAACCACCTTCAAGCAGCAGCCCGCGCTGAAGCTGGCCTTGCCTGAATCGTCCCAGGCGCAGAAGGAAGGCGCGAGCGAAACGGCGCCGCTCATGGTGAGCATCGATGCGAAGGGCGCCTTGCGTTGGGGTTTGGACAGCACACCGGTCACGGAAACGCGGCTCAAGGAGGAGTTGGTCAAAGCCGTGGCAACAAATCCGGATCAGCGCCTGGCGTTGAGCGCCGATCAAGCGGCGCCGTTTGGCCAGATCGTAAAGGTGATGGATGCTGCGAAGGAAGCAAACGTGAAGATCGTGAGCGCATTTACGCGTGAGTCGGGAAAGCAGTAGGACTTTGAGCAAACCGCCTTGCCGTCATTGCTGTCGAGTGTTACGGTCGCGCGCACCTGATAACCTGAACGGCTGAGGGTCCATGCACATTCCCGATGGTTTTATAGATGGCAAGACGGCAGGCGTCACAACGGCGCTTGCGGTCGTCGGCGTAGGAATTGCCCTGCGGCAATTGAAACGAACTTTGCCGCCGCGCAAGGCTCCGCTGTTGGGACTCTCCGCTGCCTTTCTGTTCGCCGCCCAAATGGTGAACTTCCCCGTCGCTGCTGGCACCTCCGGGCACTTGATCGGAGGCATCCTGGTCGCCGCATTGCTCGGTCCCGCGGCCGGAGCCGTGGTGGTAACAGCCGTGTTGATCGTCCAATGTTTCCTGTTTGCCGACGGTGGCGTGCTGGCTCTTGGAGCCAATGTTTTCAACATGGCAATCCTGGGGGCAGGCGGCGGATTTGTCGTGTTGCGCGGCCTCCAGCGATTGTTACCCGGCCAGGCCGGCGCAATCACGGCCGTGGCGTTTGCCGCGTGGTGCTCCGTCGTTTTCGCGGCGGCGGGCTGCGCCGGGCAACTGGCCTGGTCAGATACGGTGCATTGGCGTGCGGCATTCCCGGCAATGACCGTGACGCATATGATCATTGGGATTGGTGAAGGTTTGATCAGTGCCCTGGTTGTGTGGTTCGTGAGGAGGACCCGGCCGGAGATGATCCTTCAAGATTCGCAACCCGCTCCGCTGCGCGAAGTTTTGATTTTCGGTTCCCTGGCGACGATCGGACTCGTCGTGTTTGTGGCTCCGTTCGCCAGCCCTTTGCCTGACGGCCTGGAACGCGTCGCCCTGCAACTTGGATTTGAACATCGTGCAACAGCGTTCGCGGCTCCGATTCCCGATTATGAAATGCCGGGAATGTCGTGGGCGGTTGGTGCAACGGCATTGGCCGGAGTCATTGGCGCATTCCTCGTCTTCGCAATGGCCTGGGCGTTGGGACGGGTTCTCGTTCCCTCCGCCGCAGCGTCCGAGCGAACAAAATGAGCGCCAGGCTCCTGACGCATCATCACGGAATTCCGCGCAGCCCCATTCACCGCGCTCCAGTTGGATGGAAACTGCTGGCTGGCCTTGCCGTCATCACCACGACTGTCCTGGTGCCACCGCATTGGACAGGGTGGTATGCAACCGCGGGAACGCTTCTCGTGCTTGCCATTGCCATCAGCAGGCTGCCATTGCTCTTTCTTTTGAAGCGTCTCCTGTTGTTGTCTCCCTTTGTCTTGGGCGTCGCGCTGGTCAACGCTTGGGAACCCACGGGACGGATGCGCTGGGAAATCCTGGCGTTACGCAGCGTGATTTGTTTGGTCACGGTCATTCTCATCGCCAACACGACGCCATTCAGCCGAACCCTGCAGGTGCTTCGCACGGTCCGTGTGCCAGAACTGCTCGTGACAACGATCGCCCTGATGCATCGGTACCTGTTCGTCCTCGCCGAGGAAGCCGAACGCATGCGCCGCGCGCGCTCAAGCCGGACCTTCACAGCGAGCCGCCGATTTCAATGGAAAACCTTGTCAACTGTGCTGGGCCAGTTGTTCATCCGCGCATCGGAACGGGCTGAACGCATCTACGACGCCATGTGCGCCCGAGGATGGAAATAATCCCCGTCATCCAGGTTTCAGATCTCCGGTACCGTTATCACGATGGCACTGAGGCGTTGCGGGGGATTGGCTTCGATGTGCAACCGGGCGAATGTGTCGCGCTTCTGGGGCCCAATGGATCGGGCAAGTCCACGCTCCTGCTTCATTTGAACGGCATACTCCCGGAAAAGGCCGCGTCACACGAATCGATCCGCATGTTTGGGCAGACGCTGAATCCCGACAATGTCTGGCAGGTCCGACGGCGCGTGGGATTGCTGTTCCAGGATCCCGATGACCAATTATTTTGCCAGACGGTGGAGGAGGACGTGGCTTTTGGCCCGCAGCAACTCGGACTGACCCCGGAGCAGGTGTCGCAACGCGTGGTGACGTCGCTGGAACAGGTGCACCTGTCTGGTTTTGAACAGCGAGCCACCCATCACCTTAGCCATGGGGAAAAACGACGGGTCTGCCTGGCGGGGGTGCTCGCCTGTGAACCGGAACTGCTGGTTTTGGACGAACCGACGAGCGACCTTGATCCCCGGGGACGTCGCGAGTTCAAGGCTCTGTTGCGGCAGATTCCAGCGACCAAGCTGATTGCAACGCATGACCTGGAGCTCGCCGTGGAACTGTGCAGCCGCGCGATTGTGCTCGATCGGGGCGAAATCGTTGCCGATGGACCAACGCGGGAGCTCCTCAACGACGAGGCCCTGATGCTCGCTCACGGCCTCGAGCGGCCCCATATTTTACGGCACGTGCATCCGCATTAATCACAGCCGATTTTGTTTGAGCAAGATGCGCCGCTTCTGTATCCAATAGCCTGCATTAATATCGCATGGAACAGCCGACCACCCTCAGCCCGGTAATATCTGCCCCCGCAGGGCATCCCATTGCCGCCGAACCATCTCTTGAGAAATCGAATGTCGGCATTCTCGATGAGTTCCAGAACGAGTTGGTGATCTTCTGGCGGCAGCTGCCGAACAAGGCCTTCTTCTTTTTGATCCTCGGGGCGTGGCTTGCCTTGTTCCAGTTTCGCGGGAGTTCCGTGCTCGGATACATCCACAGTTCATCGTTGTTTGCATGGATGCTGGAGGCTTACAACTCTCCCAACACGGCGGCCGATGACAAGATTGGCAACCTGATCCCGTTTTTGGTGCTGGGGATCATGTATTGGAAGCGCAAGGAACTGCTCGCCACGGGTCCGCGGATCTGGTGGCCCGCCATTTTCATCCTGGCTTTCGCCGTCCTCATACACATCGTCGGTTTCATCATCCAGGAACCGCGCGTCTCGATTATTGCGCTGTTTACTGGAATCTACGGGCTGACTGGCCTTGCGTGGGGCTGGCGCTGGATGTTGAAGAGTTTCTTCCCGTTCTTTCTGTTTGTGTTTTCGATTCCGCTGGGCAATCACGCGGACATCATCACGACGCGGCTCCAGTTGCTGGTCTGCTGGCTGGTGGAACTCGTGTCACACAACATTTTCGGCATCGGAGTGATTCGCCGCGGCGCCCTGCTCTTTGACCCCGCCGGGCAATATCAATACGAGGTCGCGGCGGCGTGCAGCGGCATTCGCAGTCTGTTCAGCATTTTCCTGCTGGCGACCGCGTATGGATTCCTGAACTTCAAGGCGCTCTGGAAGCGGCTCCTGATGATGGGATTGGCGTTCCCGTTTGCTGTCATTGGCAACCTCGTTCGCATGTTGTTCATCATCCTCGCTGCGGCGATTTTTGGGCAGAAGGGCGGCGATTACGTGCATGATGATGCGCTGTTCAGCCTCGTTCCGTACATCCCGGCGATCCTTGGACTGCTCTGGGTTGGAGGCTGGCTGGAAAAGCACGAGCGAAAGAAAGCAGAACGGCCATGAAGACTGGAAAAATCGTTGTTGGCATTTTGGTTGTTGGATTGATCGCAACGGCGGGCTTCAGCCTTAACTGGCTCAAGACACAACAACGGCTCGGAACACCTGGAGTTGTCGCAAAACCGACTGACCATCCAGTCATCATGGAAATCGCGTTTCCTTCCGATCTTCCAGGCTTCACGTCTTCAAATCTTCCCCAGAGCGAGGTCGTTCTTGGATATCTGCCCAAGGACACCAGCTACGCACAACGAGTTTACTGGGCGGAGGATGGATTTGCGGTGACCGCGAACATCATTCTTCAGGGCACCGACCGGTCCAGCATCCACAAGGCAGATTATTGCCTGGCTGGCCAGGGATTTCAGACGGTTAAAAAGGAAACTGTCATGGTGACCATTCCGGGGCCAGTGCCTTACGAGATGCCCATTGCTAAATGGACGATCAAGGGATCGCTGCCCGGTTCCGATGGCCAGAAGCGTGAAGTGTACGGGGTTTACTCTTTTTGGTTCGTGGCTGACGGCGAGCAAACTGTCGACAACACACAACGAATTCTCTGGTTCTATCGCGACCTGCTCACGCGGCGCGTGCTCCAGCGCTGGGCCTATGTCAGCTATCAGGCGTTTTGCCATCCCGGCCAGGAGGATCTCGTTTTTGATCGGATGAAGGAATTGATCGTGGCGTCGGTGCCGCAGTTCCAGGTTCCCCTGGCATCGCAAGGCAGCGCCCTGGCAGCACGCGATTGAAGCGGCAGCCATTGATCCCCATCGCGCCTTTTTGTTACATCTGATCACGACTTTGAGCCACTGATATGCTGAGACGCGATCGACAGGTGCGAATGCAGGTTCACCAACTGGTGGACGCATGCATCTTTGCGTTCAGCTTCTGGATCACCTACCACGTCCGCGCGCATCCACTCGTGGTGGAGCAGTTCCAGTTGGTTAGCATTCCCGCATTTAAGGATTTCGCATGGCTTCTGGTCGTGATCATTCCCGCTGCACCTCTTGTGCTTGAAGCGCAGGGTTTCTATGACCGGCCGATCGCGTGTTCCCGGCTGCAGACGATGTGGTCGCTTTTCAAGAGCTGCATCATCATGGGTATCGGGCTGATTCTCCTGCTGTTCCTCGGCAAAGCAGCGTTTTCACGAATCGCCGCCGTCTGGTTCGGCATCACGTGTTTTGTGCTCATGATCCTGAAAGAGGAGATTCTGCGCGTGGTTTATTACAGCCAGATCGCCAGGGCGCAGCGGAAACGCTATTTCGTTCTGGTCGGCACCGAAGATGAAACCGCCAAGATGCGTCAGGAACTGCGCGGCAAGGCCGCAGAAGACATCGCAGTACTGGCGGAGCTGAACCTCAACGATACCCCCATCGAAAAGTTGTCCGGCCTGCTGCACGAGCATTCCGTGAATGGCGTGATCATCAACGCAAAACATTCGTACTTCGAACAGATCGAGGCCGCCATTCGGGCCTGCGAACTGGAAGGAGTGGAGGCATGGCTTGTCGCGGACTTCTTCAAAACACAAATTTCGCGGACAACATTCGACGACTTTTTCGGGCGCCCGATCATGGTGTTTCGCACAACGCCGGAAGCCTCGTGGCAGAGCGTTTCCAAGCAGCTCATCGACTTTTTTGGCGCGGTCATTTTGCTTCTGTTGACGTCGTGGCTTCTGGCCGCAGTCGCGCTCGCGATACGGCTGACGTCTCCCGGTCCAATCCTTTTCCGGCAGCAACGGTCAGGACTGAACGGCCGGCCGTTCACAATCTACAAATTTCGGACCATGGTGACGGACGCCGAACAGCGCAAGCATGAGCTCGCGGCGATGAATGAGATGTCTGGGCCCGTCTTTAAGATGACGCACGACCCTCGCATCACGCCGGTTGGACGCATCCTTCGCAAGTTCAGCATCGATGAACTCCCGCAGTTGTTTAATATCATCCGCGGCGAAATGAGCCTTGTTGGGCCGCGTCCGCTGCCGGTTGATGAAGTAAAGCGCTTCAACGACTTCGCGCATCGGCGCCGCCTGAGCGTCAAGCCGGGCCTGACGTGCCTGTGGCAGATCAGCGGCCGCAACCAGGTGACCGACTTCAACGACTGGGTGCGGCTCGACCTTGAGTACATCGACAACTGGTCGATCTGGCTCGACCTCCGCATTCTCTTCCGGACGGTGCCCGTCGTTATCGCAGGAACAGGCGCCAAGTAGTTCGTCGCGTCGGAACGCGATCAAACTGGTTTGTTGCCGGCCACGGATGCCGCAGTGGGATCGCTCAACGGAGTCGGCGGATTGCTTTTCCGTGAAATTGGGATGCGCAGGGTGAAGCACGCCCCCTGACCGAGGCCATCGCTATGCGCCGCCACGTCCCCGCCGAGTTCACGCGCAGCCAGCGCCGAACTGTGCAATCCAAAACCGTGGCCGTCCTTCTTGGTCGTGAATCCGTATTCAAAAAGGCGCTTGAAATGCTCGGCATCGATTCCGACTCCGTTATCCGTGACGGAGAGAGCCACGAAGCCGTTCGACGAGACGGCGCGCACCACGAGCTTCTTGCCCGTGCGCTCCACCGCTCTCAATGCGTGTTTCGCATTCCGAACGAAGTTTACGAGAATCTGCAGAACCTTGTTTTTCTCGACCCAGACCTTCGGCAGGTCGGGGCTGTAATCCCGGACAACTTCAATGCCGTGACGGGACAGGGACCCCAGGTGGAACCGGAGCGAATCCTCCAAAATTGCCAATGGATCCATCTGTTCGATCATGCTCCCCGGACTGGCATAGGTTTGCTGCATGCAAACGATCTCTTTGATGTGATCCACGCTCCCGCGAAATTGCTTCAATTCCAGGAGAATCGCAGCGCGTTGCGCGGTGAGGCTGCGGGCGAGCTGATCCAGGTATCCCGGCAACAGCTTGCCTTTTGGATCGTTCGTCAAATACGCGGAAAGATCGCCTGAATGCTCGGTCAGGAGCGCGGCTGCTTTCGCGAGGCCAGTGCCGGGTAATTGATTCACTTCGCTTTCGATCAAGGCCGCCGACACGTTCATGCTGTTGATGACGTTCTTCACATTGTGCAGAACCCCTGTTGCGACCTCGGCGATTCCAGCCTCGCGCGATGCTTTGAGCAATTCCTTGTGAACACGCTCCAACTCACCCTCTGCCTGCTTGCGATCGGTGACGTCCAGCGCCGTTCCAACCCTTCCCGTCACATTCCCATCTGCTGAACGCAGCACTGCCGCGCGGGAATGCACCCATCGTATTTGTCCGTCCGAGCCGACAAAACGATATTCACATTCGAAGTCAGAGCCCTCGCGGCAACTGCGCGCTATGGTTTCCTGAACCCGCGCTCGGTCATTCGGGTGGATGCTTTGCATCCAGAGACTTGCGGTGGCCGATTCCGACTCGCTGCCCGTGAAGCGGCGGCAATAGGGATTGCTGTAAAGGATTGTTCCCTTTCCGTCGGTGAGAAACACGCCAACGGGCGCTGAATCGCTGAGCGTGCGGAATCGGGCTTCGCTGCCACGCAGTCGTTCGTGGGCAGCGGAAAGTTCCAGTGCTGAAGCCCGGAGTTCTTCGTTGGCCCGCTTGAGGTCCGAGGTGCGTTCCGCGACATGGCGTTCCAGTTCTTCGCGGGTGTTTTCGAGCGCCGTCAACCTGCCCCGCGCTTCAATCTCGCGAAGCAGCCCGCGGCTGACAAATGCCGCGATCGCGGCGGCCAGGCTGGTGCCGATCGCGACAAGGGAGATCAACTGGCCGCGGACCGTGATAAACTGGCCTTCAATTTCGTCCGTGATCGCCATGACCTCGCTTCCCTGAAAGGCACGGAAGGCTTCCCACGCAGCGTGGTAATCATTCAAGAGCGGCAGTACCTGTGAAATCATTCTGCCTCGCGCTTCCTCGTTGCGACCTCCCTCCATCATTATTCGCGTGGCCTCCCGGTATGCCGCCACGTAGGCGGCCCGCCGTTTTTCAACCGCATCAAGTAGTTGTTGTTCCGCAGCCGTTTCAGCGGTTTCAGTGGCACGCGACAGAAGAGCGGAGATGCGTGCGCTGTTTGATTCCCTTTGCTTGAGCAGAGCTTCGATTTGCGCTGAATCGTCGATTAGAAGGATGGTGAGCGTGATGCGGTTGTTTGCGGACGAAAGCTGCAGGGCGTCAATTGACAATTCAGCATGCTCCCAGCGTTGGGAAACAATCTTGTTCAGCTCATGCCGCATGCCGCTCATTCGGGCAAGACCCAGCCACCCGACCGCCACCAGCACAAGCATCAGCCCGATAAACGCGACGCAGAGTTTCAGGACGATTCGCTTTGGATCCATAAGGTTACGGTGGCGACGCACGGTCGGCGCACCAGCCGTTATCGGACGTTATCGGCGGTTCCGTTGTGAAACTTTTTGGCCTTCGCTACACCGATCTTGTCCTTCTCAAGCCACGGCGACCGGCGAATCACGCCAAAAACCTGCTTGGGACGGACGGGCTCCGGGATTGGCAACGGCCACTGCCGTGCTTAGGCTGGGCGCTCTCATGAGCATTCTTGAAGAATTGCAATGGCGCGGGCTGGTGGCGGATTGCACAGATGCCGCCGAGTTGGCAAAGAAGACCTCGGCGCCTGTCACCCTCTACTGCGGCTTCGATCCCACCGCCGACAGCCTGCACGTCGGCCATCTGGTGCCGCTGCTCGGGTTGCGACGTTTTCAGAATGCAGGCCACTTTCCCATCGCAGTGGCAGGCGGCGCGACGGGAAGCATCGGCGATCCCAGTGGCAAATCCGCCGAGCGCCAGCTCCTCACGAAGGAACAGATTCGTGCGAACGTGGAATCTGTCCGCCCGCAACTCGCTCGCCTCCTCGATTTCGAAACCACGGTCAACCCTGCGAAACTCGTTGATAATGCAGACTGGACCGCGGGGATGAGCTACCTGGACTTTCTTCGCGACATTGGAAAACACTTCTCCGTAAACCAGATGGTGGGGAAGGAAAGCGTGCGCGCACGCATGGAGGATCGGGAAACCGGCATCAGCTACACGGAATTCAGCTACATGCTCCTGCAGGCATTCGATTTTTATGTGCTTTGCCGCGACCACAATTGCGAACTGCAAATCGGCGGCAGCGATCAATGGGGAAACATCACCGCAGGGATTGATCTCGTTCGCAAAAAGCTCGGCCGACAGGGATATGGCCTGACGCTGCCGCTGATCACGAAGGCCGACGGCACGAAATTCGGCAAGACTGAATCCGGCGCGATCTGGCTGAATCGAAACAAGACCAGCGTCTACCGGTTTTACCAGTTCTGGATCAACGCAGACGATCGCGACGTGGTGCGTTATCTGAAGTTTTTCACATTCCTGCCGCAGGAGGAAATCGCGGACCTTGAGGCGAAGCATGCGCAGAATCCCGGGACACGCGAAGCTCACAAGGCCCTTGCCAAGGCCGCAACCAACCTCATCCACGGCGAGTCCGCAACCGCGGAAGCTGTGCGGGCGAGCGAGATCCTCTTCGGCGGAAATCTCGACGGGGTCACGGAAAACACGTTCAACGAAATCGTTGGCGAAGTTCCCACACGGGATCTGGAAAAGAACAAGCTCGATGGCGCGGGGCTCCCGCTGGTCGAACTGCTTGTAGTTTCCGGCCTGTGCGGCTCAAAAGGTCAGGCCCGCAAGGATATCGAAGGCGGCGGCGTGAACATCAACAACGTGCGCGAAACGAATTTCCAGCGCGCCGTCACGTCGAACGACCTTCTGTTCGGCAAGCACGTCCTGCTGCGCAAAGGCCGCAAGAACTACGTGGTTCTTAGCGCCCGCTGAAACGACTTGCCACAAACCCGTATTGATCAGCGCCCGGCTTTCGCCACTTCGACGATGAATGAGTGCGATGCGCCGAACAGGTTCGCGCGAAAAGCAATCCACTTTCCGTCCGGCGTGAACTGCACGTTCGGTTCCAGCGCGTAATTGTGATTTTTCATGTTTACCAACCGCTCGGATCGGAACACGCCGGTTTGGATCAGCTTCCGATCTTCGCTTAATGGGCCATTGGGAATGGCCGTCATTTCCGGGCGAAACAGGTAAATCCATTTTCCGTCCTGCGCCTTCGCAACTGATCCTTCGTGTCCGCCGTCACCCGCGAACAGTTTTCCATCAGGTGAAATGTTGTAGTGCACTGACCATTCATCGCGCTGCAACTGATACCATGTCCGCGCGCCCGTCTCGATTTCATAACCCGCCAGCCAAAACACCTGGCCTCTCGGCGTTTGCAGGTCGTACCAGATGGTTTTACCATCGGCACTGAAGAATTCATGCCCCGCAATCTCCATCTGCATGGTGCGCGGGTGAATGGCTTTCAAGCCCGTGCCATCCGCCCGGATGGTCCAAAGCCGGTCAAGCAGGTGCCATGGCCCTTCATGGCAGAACAGGATCAATTGCGGATCCATCGGTGACATTTGAACGTGGTTCAACCAGTCGGTTGAAGAATGGAATGTTCGGCTTGCGCCATCACTCACATTCATTACAAACATCTGCATCGGCAAACGCGCGCGCAGGCGGCGCAGCATCCATGTCCCCTTGCCTTCGTCCGGGCGGCGGAACATCGCGTCCCGTTCGGCATCCGATTGCGGCGGGCGTTCGACGAAGCTCCCCGCCAGCAATGTCTCATCTGCATTGATGGCCAGCATGGAGCCGCGGCCGGTTCCCGGCACATTGCCAACCCGGCGGGTGATTTTCGTATCAAGGTGCGTGCAGTATACCGTTGCGGCATCACCTTCCCGTTTTACATAAAACACCTGGCGGGTCTTGCGGCCCACAATGATGCCGCTCTGGTTCGTCGAAAACCTTGTGTCAGGCACCACCAACGCGATTTCCCGGTTCTGCAGGTTAACGGTGGAAATTCCGCCAGGCGTGGTCATCACCATCTTGTCGCCGCTCGCGGTGAACGCGTTCTGATGAAAATAAAGGCTTTCGCTTCCCGGTTCAGTGGACAGCCGCACCACCCGGTGCCCGGTGTCTCGATCGATCCATTCGCGGGGCGGCTCTTCCGCAGCGTTGACAACAGGGACCAGCAAACAACAAGCGATGGAAACGAAACGAAGTCGCATAAATTTTTGAAGCGGGGCTGAACAGCGTGACGCCGGGTGCGGGCAAAAGGTGTCAGCAAATCGGCTCGACAATCATCCCCAAAAATGGCGAGTGCTGACTAGGGGATTTTCCATAGACAGAAAAGTCCCGGCCGTTATTGTTCCCGCACCCGCTGCCTGGAAATGCGCGACAAAATCGCGACTCTCCGGCGCGACATTTCCACATCAACGCGAGCGAATCATGAAAACAACACGCCGTGCCGGGCTGGCGATCGGATCAACACTTCTCTGCGTCCTCACAGGCCTCGGCTGTGCCACAGGAACCGGGAAGCCGGAAGCATTTCAGCAGTGGCCCGCTGGAGCCGCGCCGGCCGAAGTTGGCAGGCGTATCGCCGAGAATTTCGCCGCCCGAAAATTTGATTTCGAGACCAATCCACGCCGCCAGTATGTCATCTATCCCGAGGTGTGCGCGTGGTACGGTTCCTTGACAACCACCAAGCTCAGCGGCGCCGATGAGTTGCGTCAAACCTTCATCCGGAAATTCGATCGCTTCCTCAATGAGGACGCAAATCGCATCTCCCCAAGTGCGCATGTTGATTATCGAGTTTTCGGCGCGGTCCCGCTGGAACTTTACCTTCAGACCGGGGACAAAAAATACCTGAACATTGGCAAACCCCTCGCTGACAAGCAGTGGGAGAACCCCACGCCCGACGGGGTCACGGCTGAGGCGCGGTATTGGGTCGATGACATTTACATGATCTCCGCGGTGCAGGTTCAGGCGTATCGGGCGACAAAGGATCCCGTGTATCTGGATCGCGCTGCGCTGACAGCGGCGACGTATCTCGATAAACTCCAGCAACCCAACGGGCTGTTCTTCCATGCTGAAGATTCTCCATTCTATTGGGCTCGCGGAAATGGCTGGTACGCGGCCGGAATGGCCGAATTGCTGAGCGAGCTGCCTTCAAGCCATCCCCGGCACGCCCGCATCGTGCAGGGATTCCGCACCATGATGGCGTCCCTGCTCAAGTATCAAAGCAAGGAAGGCTTGTGGCGCCAAATCATCGATCGCGAGGAATCGTGGCTGGAGACATCGGGCACGGGCATGTTCGCGTTTGCAATGGTGACGGGCGTCAAACGCGGTTTCCTGGATGAGAACACTTACGGCCCCGCGGCTCGGAGAGCGTGGCTGGCGCTGGTGGATCGGCTCGATGAAAACGCGAATGTAAAAGACGTCTGCATCGGGACAGACAAGGCTTTCAAGGTGGTGGGTGAAGATAAGGACGCCCAGCTCAAGTTTTATCTCGAACGGGGGCGGCGCACTGGAGATCTGCACGGGCAGGCTCCGATGCTGTGGACCGCGTCAGCGTTGCTGCGTTGAGCGCTGAGCGCTAACGCAATCCGCTGCCACTCTTGGTGCCCGAATCAATTCCTGTCTGCGTGGCGGTGTCGCTTCCGACACCCAACCCAGTCGTTCCGTGCACGCGAATGGAATCGTGTGTCTCTGCGGGGGCATCTGCGCCGCCCTGGAATGTGGAGCAACCGGTAAGGGAGAGAAGCACTGCAGTGATAAGTGCGAAGGTTTTCATGGTCTTTGTTTCCGTTCTAGTTTGAGCTGGGACTGTTCCGGCAGTCACTCCCGGAACAGTCCCTACGCTCAACCGGCTTCCCCCTTTTCCCAAGCCGATCTTCCCCACCCCATATAGACCTCTTCGTAACGCCATCAATCTATCGCTGGCGGATTTTGCGGCCATGGGGAAAAAGAAGTAAAACGCACGAAAGAACTACTGCGGGTGAACACCCCGGGGAAATCGCCCCAAGAGCGGCATCATTGCTTTGGGGCACACCTGTGCCAGTCTTCTCTATGCGAACGAAACTGACGAAACAAACCGTTCGAAAGCGCGCCCCGCGCCGGAAGCGCGCCGCAACGGCGGATATCCTCGGTAGCGGTCCGCCCGAGGACAGACCAATCCCGGCCAGGTGGAAACGCCATTACCAGCGGCTTTTGCAGGTTCGCGCCTACCTGACGTCGCGGCAGGACGACCTCGTGAAAGACGCGAAGGAAGATCAGAGCAGCTTCAGCCTCCATATGGCGGACGCCGCCACAGACAGCTTTGATCGCGACTTTGCGCTAAGCCGCGCCTCGTCGGAACAGGAGGCGTTATATGAGATCGATGAAGCCATTGATCGCATCCGGGAGCGCACCTACGGCATTTGCGAGTTGACTGGGAAACCGATCGACGAAGCGAGGCTCGAGGCAATTCCCTGGACCCGCTTTTCATTGGAAGCTGAGGAAATACTCGAACGTGAAGGTCGCGTTCAGCGCGCTCACCTGGCACCCAGGGCAGCCGTGCCCCGGCATTCAGGCGACGAACGCGGGCCTTCGGAAAAAGAATCGGAGTGATCCTTGCAGGAAACTCGAGGAACTTCAGAGGCGCGCCGACTGCGTGGCGACAATCTGCAGACCATGCGGGTTGTCGAACGCAATATTCGCGCGTTGCTCGACCACAGAAAAGTCGAAGAGAAATCGCGTTCCCTGGAATCGCGCTGCGCGGACTGCATCACGCAATTCGCCGGCAGCATGAAGTTCGTTTACATCCACCTTGTGGTTTTCGGCCTTTGGATATTCGTGAACCTAGGATGGATACCGTTCATCCCGCGCTTCGATCCAACATTTGTGGCCTTGGCGATGGTGGCGTCCGTTGAGGCCATCTTCCTTTCGACCTTTGTGTTGATCACCCAGAATCGCATGGCCGAGATGGCGGACCGCCGCGCCGACCTGGACCTGCAGGTGAGTTTGCTTTCGGAGCATGAAATCACCCGCATGATTACCCTGTTGCGGGCTGTCGCGGATCGATTGGGAGTCAAAGAGGCGGCCAACCCTGAATTAAACGAACTCGAGCAGGACGTGCATCCCGAGCGCGTTCTCGACACGATCCAGGAACACACTAACCGCCGATCCCGCTGAGCCCTGCCGCGCCCCGGCCGCGCAATTTCTGCGCTGCAGGATACTGAAACTGAGCAGGCGTTGCGCGATCCCTCCGTTTCCGAGGGCGAAAAGGCCCAAAATGCCGATTGGCACGACGGCTGCATTGAAGACCAGGCTCGCCGGCGCGATGTTCCGGCGAAAACCAAAACCCAGAACACATAGAACACAGGAGTGGCAATAATGAAACTGAGCAAAGCTTTATCAATCGCCGCGATGGCCCTGACCATCGCGACGACCGGCGCGATCGCGCAGAATGAAGGCGGCAATCAGGGAAATCGCCAGCGCCAGGGCGGAGGAAACGGTGGTGGTGGTGGTGGATTCGGAGGCGGCAACTTTGATCCCGCCGAGTTCCAGCAACGCCGGCTCGAACGCCTGCGCGAAAGCATGGGTGCAAGCGATGACGGCGAATGGAAGGTGATCCAGGAACGCGCCCAAAAGGTTTGGGAAGCGCAGTTGAGCGTCGGCGCGATGCGGATTCGCGGCGGCGGCCGCGGCGGTGGTGGCGGCGGCGGCGGATTTGGCGGCGGACGCGGGAATTTCCAACCCAGTCCAGAGGCCGAAGCCCTGCGCAATGCCATCGACAACAATGCGCCCACCGAACAATTGAAGGCAGCGCTCCAAAAATATCGCGACGCCCGCAAAAGCCGCGAAGCTGCACTGGAGAAAGCCCAGGCTGATCTCAAGCAGATCCTCTCGGTGAAACAGGAAGCCGTTGCCGTGAGCCAGGGATTGCTGGATTGATCCGTTCGTGCATCAATCACCACTCTGAAGTTTTGCGGCGGCTTCCGGGCCGCCGCATCCCATTTAAATGAGCCCCGTTGCCAATCAGGAACCCGCCTTGAATGCCTTGCTCGATCGCATGGTCGCAGCACGACAACTATCGTCCAGCGACGCAGAGTTGCTGGCCGGGCAAAGCCAGGGAGCGACCCTCAAAACCGAAGAGGATGTCCTGCGCTGGCTGGCAGCGGAATACGGACTGGATTTCACGACTCTCGATGACGTGGAACCCGACCGGCAATTGCTCTCACTTTTCCCCGCTCGAATTCTTCTCAAAGAGGAGCTGCTGCCGCTCCAGCGCATCGATGGCACGGTTCACATCGCCACCAGCCGGTTGTTCGCCACGCAGGGCTTGGATGCGTTGAAGTCGCTTACCGGCCTCAACCTGAAACCCGTGCTCGCATCGAGCGAAGTCATTCAGCGCGAAATGAAGAAGCGCCTGGGTGTGGGCGCTGACACCATCGGCACACTGGGCGAAGAGAAGGGATTTGAGGTTGTCGATGAAGGCGCCGACGAAACTGATCTCGACAACGCCGCCGAGGATGCTTCGATCATTCGGTTCGTCAACCAAGTGCTGAAGGATGCGATCGAGTTGCGCGCGTCAGACATTCACCTCGAGCCGTTTGAAGATGAATTTCGCATTCGTTACCGTATCGACGGCGTCCTCCAGGAAGTTCCCGTTCCCGCCCAATTGAAGCGATTCCAGCCGGCCATCGTGTCGCGCGTCAAAATTCTCAGTCATCTCAATATCGCCGAAAAGCGGCTGCCGCAGGACGGCCGCATCAAGATTCGCGTGGAAGACGCGGAGGTGGATATTCGCGTGTCCGTGATCCCGATGTTGCACGGCGAGGCTGTCGTCATGCGCTTGTTGCGTCAGAACTCCACGCTGCGGGGTTTGAAGGAAATCGGCATGGACAAGCGGGAACTCGACTCGTTCCAGCACGTTCTTCAGTTGCCGCACGGGATCATCCTGGTCACAGGCCCAACCGGCAGCGGCAAGACGTCGACGCTTTACACGGCGCTGAACGAGATCAACGACGCCGATCGCAAGATCATCACGATCGAAGATCCCGTGGAATACCAACTGAAGGGCGTGAACCAGATCCAGGTTTCCGAAAAGGCGGGGCTGACCTTTGCGCGCGGATTGCGATCCATTCTGCGGCACGATCCCGACGTCATTCTGGTGGGTGAAATCCGAGACCAGGAAACCGCACAGATTGCAGTGCAGGCGTCGCTGACGGGCCATCTTGTGTTCTCCACGCTGCATACCAATGACGCTCCGGGAGCTGTGACGCGCCTCGTCGACATGGGTGTCGAACCTTATCTTGTCGCATCCTCGCTGGAAGCCGTGCTGGCGCAGCGCCTGGTGCGCGTTTTGTGCCGCCACTGCAAGCAGCCCGACACGTCAGCAACATCGCGCGCACTGAAGGCGCAGCTGGGAATTCCTGAAGACACGACCATTTACCGGTCTGTCGGATGCCGCGAATGCCGCAACACGGGGTTCTTCGGCCGCCACGCCATTTTCGAATGGATGGATATCGACAACGCCATTCGGCAGATGGTGCTGCAAAGTGGGTCGACGGACCAGATTCGCGAGGCAGCCCGAAAGCTGGGAATGAAAACCCTGGCTGAAGACGGCTGGCGCCTGGTGCGACTCGGCGTAACCACGGTTGAAGAAGTGTTGAGCGTGACCACCGCGAAGGAAGTCGCGCGCACCACGCACAACGATTCCATGGATTCAGCGGCTGAGGCGGCGAACCCCGCCACCCTGGCCCTTGACAGGAAGTAAACCATGCCTGTCTTTCAATACAGGGCAGTTCGCGCGAATGGCGGCATGACGGAAGGGCAGCTTGAAGCCTCGGGGCGCCACGATGCGTTCAGGCAGATTGAAATCCTCGGGCTGCGGCCTGTCAGCCTGGCCGAGAAGAACGGCACACCCGCTAAAACAAACGGCCAGTCCGCCCCAGCGAAGTCCGCAGACGCCGGCGCGCTCTCGCTGAATTTCCAATCGAAAAAGGTCAGCGCCAAGGATCTCGAGAATTTCACGCGCCTGCTTTCGAGCCTGCTCGCCGCGGGTGTTCCCCTCAGCCGCGCCCTCGTCATTCTTTACCGCGAATCCTCCAACCCGATGGTGTCCGCCAAGTGGAAGGAAATTCACGATCGCGTTGTGGACGGCATGTCGCTCGCCGATGCCATGGCGAAGTCGCCGGAAACGTTTCCACGGGTTTATACCGCAATGGTGCAGGCGGGGGAGACGGGCGGGTTCCTTGACCTCGTGCTGTCGCAGATTTCGGATTTCCAGGCGCGCGAGAAGGACCTGAAGTCCAAGGTCATGACGGCCATGCTGTATCCGATGATCCTGCTGGTCCTCGCGTTGGGAGTGCTGGTTTTCCTGATGGTGTTTTTCATTCCGCGATTTCAGAAAATATTCGCTGGCTTTGGCGGGGACCTTCCCTTGATCACGCAGGTAATCGTCGGCACCAGCCACGTCATTCGATCCTACGGATTGTTCGTGGCGTTTGGCGTGGTGCTGCTGGCCTTGCTGTTGCGGAACTGGTTCACCTCGGAAACCGGACGGCGTGTCTGGGAAGGCGTGATGCTGCGCTCGCCGATCGTTGGGCCGCTGGCGGCTCGATTTGCGATGGCCCGCTTCTGCCGCATGCTTGGGACGTTGCTGGGAGCCGGGGTCCCGCTCGTTCAGGCGCTGAATGTCGCGCGCAAATCGATTGGAAACCAGATTCTCGTCGATGCCGTTTCACGCGCGATTGAGCGCGTCCAGGAAGGCGGACGGCTCGGCGAAAGCCTGGCGGAATGCCGCGGCCTGTTTCCCGGTTCCGTGTTGGAGATGATTTCTGTCGCGGAGGAGAGCGGGCGGCTCGATGTGGAGCTTGTGCGCATTGCGAACGTCACGGAGGGCGATTTGGATCGCCAATTAAAAACAGCGGTGGCCTTTGCCGAACCGGCCATGTTGTTTCTGATCGCGGGTTTCATCGGAACGATTTTTATCGGCATGTTGCTGCCGATCTTTTCGCTTCAGGATCACATCAAATAACGCAAACAAAACGGATATGAAATTAATCACTCAACGCATCAGGAGCCGCAGCGCCTCTGCAGCATTCACTCTGATCGAGCTGCTGCTCGTGCTCGCAATCCTTGGAATTCTCGCTGCGATTGTTGTGCCCAAAATGGCGGGGCGAACCCAGGACGCGCAACTCCGCGCAGCTGCGACACAAATCTCTGTGTTCAAGACGTCGCTCAGCACGTTCGAGCTCGATAATGGTTATTATCCCCGCGGCCAGAACGGCCTGCAGGATTTGATTCAACGGCCGCGCGATGCCCAGAATTGGAAGGGGCCCTACCTCGACACCGATGTCCTGCCGAAGGATCCGTGGGGCCACGATTACGTTTACACGTCGCCCGGCCGCTACAATACGACAGGATACGACATTTCCTCCAATGGGCCCGATGGGCAGCCCGGGACGGATGACGACATCACAAGCTGGACGAAGAGGTAGTCTCGATGACGACGCTTCAATTTGAACGCATTCGCAGCGCTCACGGGACGTCCTTGGTAGGGCGAACCGCTGGCCGTCGCGCCGCGTTCACGTTGATTGAACTAATCCTCATTCTGGCATTGCTGGCAATCGTTACGTCCCTCGCAGCGCCTTCCCTGTCGAAATTCTTTCGTGGTCGCGCGTTGAGTTCCGAAGCGCGGCAACTGCTGTCGCTAACGCACGCCGGACAGAGCCGCGCGATTTCGGAAGGATTTCCCGTTCTCCTCTGGATCGACAGCCAGGCGGGCGAGTACGGCTTGCAACTGGAAGATGCCTCAAAGGCTGCAGGTTCAATTGAACCCGATCCCAAGGCGGAGTCCTTTTCGCACGATTCGAGCCTGAAGCTTGAAGCGATGGACGCGGCGCCGATCTCGCTGAACGGCCGGAGCGTCGCGGCAATTCGGTTTCTGCCGGACGGCACTGCCGACGAGGCGAGCCCCACGCAAGTGCGCATCATGTCGGCCACGGGCGAGACACTCTGGCTGATGCAATACACAAACCGTCTGGGATATGAGATTCGCGCAGGCCAATTTTAAGCGGGCGCGCGCGCCATTCCCGATGCGGAAACGCCAATCGGCGTTCACGCTGGCAGAGGTCCTCGCGGCCATGCTGTTCATGGCGATTGTCATTCCCGTTGCGGTGGAGGCCTATCGCGTCGCGAGTCTCGCGGGCGAGGTGAGCGTGCGCAAATCCGAAGCCACGCGCGTCGCGGACCGTGTATTGAACGAAACCATCGTGATGACGAACTGGTTGCAATCAGCGTTGAGCGGGACCGTGATCGAAAACGGATTGGAATATCGCTGGAACATCAAAAATGAAAACTGGCCCGTCGATTCGGTGATGCGCCTTCTCATTGCAGAGGTGGAATTCAATGCGGGCGGGCGGCCATACAATGTCCGCCTCAATACGCTCGCGAACGCACCGGGGCTCGGAGGAATGGCCCTCCCATGAACTGGGTTCGCGATCACCACAGCAGCGCCACAAACCCGCGCCGATCCAACGGGTTCACGCTGATTGAACTGCTCCTGGGAATTGCCATCATGGCCACGGTCATTGTTGCGATCAACGCAGTGTTCTTTACCACGCAACGCCTTCGTGAGAGGACGATCAGCGCCGTCGAGGAGTCGCTGCCAATTCAACAAACCATGGCCACAATGCGGCGCGATTTGCAGGGAATCGTGCCTCCCACTGCCGGCGGCCTGATCACGGGAACCTTCAAAGCCGGCAACGTGACGAGCCTTGGGGTCAGCATGCCAGTCGATATCGAATTCAACACGACCACGGGAATTGTCCGCGATGACCAACCGTGGAGCGAAGTTCAGAAAGTCAGCTACGGATTGCGGATGGGCGGTAATCGGCAAGTACCGGGAAGCGACCTTTACCGGACTATTACGCGGAACCTGCTTGCGACAATTACTCCCCAACCCGAAGAGCAATGGCTGCTCAGCGGCGTCGAAAGCCTTCAGTTTTCCTGTTATGACGGACAGCAATGGCGGGATTTCTGGGATACTTCCGTCATGGACACCAACCTGCCCAGCGCCATTCGAATGCGGATCACGCTCGCCAGCCACGATGGGCAGTCGGACCCGCGCCAGTTGGAAATGGTGGTGCCGATTTCATCACAGGTGCGAAGCAACCAGGTAGCGGCAGGAAGCACCCAATGAATTTGCCGCTCTGTCCATTATTGGCGCGCCGCCCGCATACCAGCAGGGGTTCGGTGCTTGTCATCGTCTTGATGATCACAATCGGGATGATCAGCATTTCAATCTACTTTGCGAATTCGATGTCGCTTGAAATGCGCGCCGCGGACAATCGTTCGTCCGGCTTTGCGGCCGAGCAGGCCATCGAAGGCGGCGCCCGCTACGTCGCCATGATTCTCGGGGTTTATGGCACCAACGGGATTTTTCCCGAGGTCGGCGAGTATGCCGCTGAGGCGGTGTCGCTCGGATTGTCGCTGGTGCCGGAGGAGAATGCGCATTTCTGGCTGGTGGGTCGCAACAACGGCACAACCATCAGCACGGAGCCGCACTTCGCCCTCGCGGACGAATGCGCCAAACTGGACCTGAACGCTCCCTGGCTTACGGCAGAAATGCTGGTGTCCAACGTGCCGAACATGACTTACGAATTTGCGGAAGCGATCATCGATTGGCGGAGCACCAACGATGTGAATGGGTCTTCGCTGAATTACAGCCAGAACGGTTACCTGCCCAAGCATGCGCCGTTCGAAACAGTAGGCGAACTGCGCCTTCTTTATGGTGCGCTGCCGCAATGGCTGAAAGGCGAGGACCTGAACCAGAACGGAATCCTGGATGCCAACGAAGAAGACTTGAACGGCAATGGCGTGGCGGATCCGGGCTGGACCGAGTACTTCACGGTCCATAGTTACCAGCCCAACACGCGTCCTGACGGATCGGCGCTCACCAACGTCAATAACGCAGCCCAGTTGGTCGCCTTGCTCGAGATGCGCCTCGGAGTCTCGCGTGCCCGCGAAATTACGAATGCAGTGGGAGCCCTCGGACAGGACGGCACGGTCCCGCCTGTTGCCAGCCTCCTGCAGTTCTATACGCGCAGCCGCATGAACGCGGACGAGTTTGCGATGGTTTATGATGATCTTACGGCCAGCACCAACGACTTTACGATCGGGCGGGTCAACGTAAACACCGCGCCCGTCAGCGTGCTCGCCTGCTTGCCTGGAATGAACTATGACACCGCCCTACAGCTGGTGAATTTCCGGGAATCCACGCTCGTGGATTATCGAACCTTCGCGTGGGTGGTTGACGCATTGGGTTCAGGCAACAGCAGCCTGCAGGCTCTCGCACAGGGCGATTACATCACGGCCCGCACCTACCAGGTGAGTGCGGATATTGCAGCGCTCGGCCCGTTCGGTCGTGGTTATCGTCGCGTTCGCGTCGTGTTCGATACAAGCGAAGGATTCCCAAAGGTGATTTATCGCCAGGATCTCAGCCGGCTGGGATGGGCATTGGGCCGCGAGGTGCGGCAAACCTGGGTCACGCGAAACACACGATGAGCAAATTCGAACTTCAACGCACCGAGCCCTGATGAACAAAGTCATTGCAGTCAATTTCCTGAAACGGAAGACGCCGTCCAGCGTGCTGGGTCTTTCGATCGATGGCAGCCGCCTGGAAGGTGTCGTCCTGCGGCGCCATAATGGATCGTTGCAGGTGTTGCAGCGGTTTTCCGCCACGCTGGCGCTCGATCCGATGACTGCGGAGACGGAACTCGCCGGGCGCGAAATCTTGAATCACCTGCAAGCCGCCAACGTTCGCGAAAGGCATTGCGTCGTTGCATTGCCCTTGCGGTGGGCGCTTGCAGCACATACCGAGATTCCGAAAATTCCGGAGGCCGACATTGCCGACTTTCTCGAGCTTGAATTGGAGCGTGGTTTCCCAACCGACGTCGCGACCCTGCAACTCTCCACCTCGCGAATCAACTCGGCGTCGGGACAGCAGCACGCAACGTTCATAGGCATCCCGCGCGTCCAGGTGGAGCGCCTGGAATTAGTGTTGCGCAACGCCCGACTGCGCCCGGTCAGCTTTTCCTTCGGCCTGACCGCTCTCCATGCGGGAATGGCGGCCGACGCTGGCGTGCTCGCGCTGTCGATTGAGGAAACCCACGTGGGCCTCCTGGTAGCCGCGGGCGGCGGAGTCGCAGCCTTGCGGGCGCTCGAAAGCACCCTCGATGATGGCAACGGCGGACGCGTGCTGCACGGCGACCTGATCGGACGCGAGGCGCGCATCACGCTCGGACAGTTGCCGGCTGACTTGCGTGAATCCGTAAAAGCCATCCGGGTTTACGGCCCGCGCGACCTCGCCCGCCGGTTGGCAGATGACCTTCGTCCGCGCTTCGAACCCGCGGGACTCAAAGTGGAAGCCATCGCTGTGTATCCGCCGGATCAATTCGGCCGCACGCTGCCTGCCGACACCGCCGTGGGGAGCGCGTTCAACCTGGCGGCCCTTTACCTGACGCGGCGCACGTCAGGCTTCGAATTCCTTCCGCCCAAGGTATCGGCATGGCAGAGGGTTACTTCGAAATACGCGCCCGGCCGGCTGCGCAAGCTGGCTGCCGTTGCGGCGCTGCTGCTGTTCGGAATTGCGGGAGCTTTCGGATACCAGGAATGGCGCCTCAGTTCGTTGCGTGGACAATGGCAGGCCATCGAACCGAAAGTCCGTTCGCTGGAAAGCATGACCGCCAAGATCAGCCAGTATCGGCCGTGGTTCGACGAGAACTTCCGCTGCCTCACCATCATCCGACAGCTAACCTCGGCGTTTCCGGAGGACGGAAGCGTCACCGCGCGAACCTTGGAGATTCGCGACATGAACCAGGTGAACTGCTCGGGCAATGCGGAGAATTATGCGGCGCTGATTCGCACGGTTCACCACCTGGGAACCAACAGCGGTGTGAGCGATCTCGTTCCCCAGACGCGCGGCAAGTCGCCCGTGCAATTCTCTTTTGAATACCGTGTCAACTCACCCCTGAATGAAAACCGATAATCGCCAAAAACTGCTGATCGTGGCTGTCGGAGTGATGGCGGCGCTGCTCATCGGCGACAAGCTGCTCTACGGCCCGGGTGTAAAGCTCTGGCAATCGCGGCAGCGTGAGATCAGCCGCCTGCAGACACAGATCACCGAAGGATCCGCATTGATCCGGCGCGAGGAGATCGTTCGCGAACGATGGGAATCAATGCGGACAAACACGCTGCCGAACAACCCGTCCTTCGCGCAGGAGCAATTACTGAAGACCCTGCAGGATTGGGCACAGGAAAGCGGCGCAAGCCTTTCGGGCCTGACGCCCCAGTGGAAGAACGATTCCGAACAATTCAAGACCCTCGTCTGCCGGATTAACGGCGAAGGCACTCTCTGGGCGCTTGCACGGTTTATTTACAATATCGAGAAAGGCCCGCTTGGATTGAAGCTCGATTCAGTGGACATTACGTCCCGGGACAACACAGGTCGCAACCTCTCGCTTGGAGCGCAGGTCAGCGCCCTGGTGCTGACCCCTCAACAACCATGACGCGGATCCTTCACAACGCACGACTCGCTGCATCCAGCCTGATCCTGATCGCGGCAACGTCGCCCGTCCTTGCGGCCCAGAACGCGCCTGCAACGCAGGGCCGCCGCACCGATTTTTCGGCTTTCCAGATCATCAACAACCGCAACATTTTTGACCCGAACCGCCGCGCTCGCGAACAGGTGCGCGCAACGCCGCGTCCTCCGCAGATTGTGGATACCTTTTCGCTCGTCGGGACGATGAGCTATTCCAACCAGTTGCTCGCGTTCTTCGACGGCTCGGGATCGGACTATCGAAAAGCGTTAAGAACCGGGGATCGCATTGCCACTTTCACTGTGACTGAGATCCAACAGGGCACAGTGAAACTGGAATCGGGCACCAACGACGTGTCGCTTCGCATCGGCATGCAAATGCGCCGCATGCAGGACGGCTCGTGGAATCCCGCGGAACCGAGCTATGGCACCGTCAGCTCCTATTCGGGGAACCGCCTGCGGGACGTTGGGGACGGGCGGAGCTTTGGGTCGCTTCGAACCGGCGGACCCGCTTCATCAGGAGGGGGCTCTGCCGCGGAAAGCAGCCCCGCCCCTGACCTGAGCAACCTGGATCCGAACGATCCTGTGGCGCGGCTGATGTTGCGGCGATTGCAGGAGGAGGGTGGAGCACCGGTACGCCAAGCCAGCGGCCTTCCGCAGGTGCCGGGAGGGATGATGCCGCCATCGGAGCTGAACCCGACTCAAGCCACACCTCAAGACGACACGCCCGCCCCTGGCCTGGCACCGGCTGGCGAAAGGATGTTGCCGAATCAGGAAACCAACGAGCCTGAGGAGGCATCTTCCCAAGGGGGCGTCGGAGAGCCGGCCCGGGCGGTTAACAGCCAGGATGGACAATTCAGGAACTGATATCATGAAGACAAAAGCATTGGTTATTGGCGTGCGCATGATCGCGCTGGCCGCGATTGTTAGCACCACCACCGTCATGCATGTGGCTGCGCAGGAGGAACGCGCATCAACCCCGGCCCGAACCGCCGGCGGCGCAATTGAAAGTGCCACTCAAGTTGCGGAGGCGCCCAGCGCGCCCGCCGCAAACACCTCGGCAGCGGAAACAGAGCCGCCGCAGGGGATCGTGAGCACGAACGGCGGATTGAAACTGAACTTCCGCAATGCGCCCATCGAACTCGTGCTGAACCACCTGAGCGAAGCTGCGGGATTCATCATCGAATACGACACCCGCGTGAGTGGAACCGTGAATGTCATCAGCGGCCAGCCAATGACCCGCGACGAAGCCGTCGACCTTTTGAATTCGGTCTTGAATCGCAATGGCTATGCAGCGGTGCGAAGCGGCAATCGCACGTTGAAGATCATGGACAAGAGCACAGCGATGCTGAGCAACCCGGTCCGTGTTGGCAACACGCCCGAGTCCATTCCGAACAACGACGAAATGGTCACCCAGATCATTCCGATCCGCTACGTCGAGGCAGCCCAACTCGTCAGTGACATTTCGCCTTTCGTATCATCCAACGCGCGGATCATCGCGAACCAGGCCGGGAATTCCATCGTGATCACTGACACGCAGGCGAACATTCGTCACCTAGTGGAAATCATTTCGGCAATTGATTCCAGCGCCGAGGATGTCACCGAGGTGAAGGTTTTCCGGTTGCGCCACGCGGATCCCACTGAAATGGCAACACTGCTCTCGGGATTGTTTCCCGATCAGACGGGAACAGCGCAGGCACCGATTCGGTTTGGGAATCGCGGCGGACGTGGTGGTGGGGGTGGTGGGTTCGCAGGCTTTGCAGCCGCATTTGGCGGCGGAGGAGGAGGTCGCGGCAATCAGGCCGGTGGCGCCAATCCGCAGTCCGACCGCATCCGCAAGCGAAATCAAGTTCTTGCTGTTGCTGATGCCCGCACCTCGACAGTCGTCGTGACGGCTACCAAGGATCTGATGGAGCAGATCACCGAAATGGTGGATCAGCTCGATCAACCAGGCAAAGCCCAGCGCATGCAGGTCTTCCGCATCAACAACGCCGATCCGAATGAGGTCCTCTCGGTGCTCCAGGACACGGTTGGAACTACAACGGCTCGCAACGCACGCAACAGCCAGAACAGTCCATTCCAGCAACGGATTCAGCAGAATCTCAACAACCAGAACAACCAGGGCTTCGGCACCGGCACCGGCCGGGGAGGCGGCGGCGGTAATCTTGGCGGGAGTCTGCGGTAATTCTCACCGCCCACTCGGTAAACTTAACACTATGAATCGACCCTCAACTCTGCGCTGCCTTGCCGGCTTCTTCGCTTGCTGCCTCGCCACGTTCACTGTTCACGCTCAAGGCCAGGGTGGCTTTGGCGGGTTTGGCGGCTTCGGTGGAGGCGGCCAGGGCGGCAACCAGGCCAATCGCGCCCGGGCCGCCGGCCAGTACACCCCAAACAACCAGGTCGGCGCCGCTCAGGTGTCGATCGATGATTCCGGAAATCTCGTTGTCATCGGCGACGAAAGCACGATCGAACAAATCCGGCAGGTCCTCGCTGATCTCGACGTTCCGCGGCCGCAGGTTCTTATCAAGGTGGTATTCCTTGAGGTGCAACATACCGAAGGCCGTGACATCGGAATCGAAGGCGCGTATGGCAAGAACATCGGCAATGGAATGACGAACAATCTCGCGACGGTCTTCGGCGCGAATGGGCTGAACAGCATTGTCACGAACGTTTTCCCGGTCGGCCCCGGCCAGGCGGTTCCAGCGCTTGGGTCGCAAACACCCGGCGCCGGCGTTTACCAGATCCTCGGCAGCGACTTCCAGGCAACGCTTCGCGCCATCGCACAGGCGGGCAAGGCACAGTTGCTTTCGCGGCCCTCAATTCTCGCCCGCGACCGCCAGCCTGCCACAATTCAAATCGGCCAGAATGTTCCATTGATCACGAGCGTCAACTTCACTGCACTCGGTGCCCAGCAGAATGGCGTCTCCTATACCTCGATTGGAATCATCCTGCGGGTCACCCCATACATCACCTCGGACGGCATGGTCCAGATGATCATTTCCCCCGAAACATCCCAGCTCAACCCGAACGTGTCGGTGCCCATTTCTGCGGGCGTCAACGCGCCCGCGATCGATATCCGCCGCGCCGACACAGTTGCGATCACGCCCAACGGGCAGACTGTCGTCATCGGCGGATTGATGGCCAGCGACAAGGCGTCGAATGAAAGCAAGGTGCCGTTTCTTGGCGATATTCCAATCCTCGGAAATCTCTTCAAACGCAAAACCACAGCTGGCACCAAGACGGAACTCCTGATCTTCCTGACCCCGCACATTGTGGAGGCTCCAGGCCAGCTTGCTGCCCTGAGCACCCGCGAACAGGGAAAACATCCGCTCATCAACAAGTCGATTTCCGAAGAGGAATTGGATCGTTTCCTGGAGCGCGTCCCCGTGAAGAAGACTCCATAGGGACCCCTCTCCAGCCATGCATCATCCCCGCCGCAACCTGCTCGTTTACGCTCTGCTCTTTGCGTTCTGGACGATTGTCATCGTTTGGCAGATCACGGAGCACCGGCGAGTCAAGCAGGTCGCGCAAACCGGGCTCGAGAGCCGGGCACGGGAAGTGGCGGATACTCTCGGGGCATTCATCCGCGGCCTCCAATATCGCGCAGTGGTTCTGTCCGACCGGCTGGAACCCGTGTTGAAGGAACTCGTCAATGACCGAACCAACCGCCTTACGCGTTCCACCGAAATCGTATGGATTGCGCTGCTCAACGCCGCGAACGAGCCGTTGGCTGCAGCGGGCAAGCCGACCATCGAATTAAATCGGGACACCGTCCTGCCGGTCAGCGGCCTTTGGAGTCAACGAGCGGTGACAATGGAATTCGCGGTGGCCGGGGTGCCGGTGACACACGAAGGAACCAACGCCGCACCCACCGTCGTGGTCCCTCCTTTTCGTGATCTCACAAACAACCCGCCTCCCGACGGTTTTCGCGGCGGCCGCGGACGTCGCGAAGGACGATCCGATTCGGATTCCGATGACCAGCGCAGTGGTGACAAGGAACGAACGGAAACACGTCGAGACCAGGAAGGACCGCGTGAACGGCCGCCCCGCCGTCCGTTCTGGGCGCGCGGCCTGAACGAAGCGGAATACCAGGCAGCAATTCAGCGCCGCGAATTGCACGGCCTCATTATCGCTATTTCCACTGATAGCTACCTGGAACTGATTCACTACGATCGAGTCATGCGGGCGATCATTGTGTTTTTCTCCGGCATCTCGGTATTGGGCGCGGCTTTGACCTGGCGGAATCTTTTCAAGTCTTCCGAACTGCAGGTGCGCCTGGTCAGGGCCAGCGAGATGAACACGCACCTCAAGGAGATGAATCTCGCCGCAGCAGGGCTGGCCCATGAAACGCGCAACCCGCTCAATATCATCCGCGGCATGGCGCAGATGATTTCAAAACAGCAGGACGTTTCCACCGACACGCGGGAACGTTCCCGCGCGATCATCGACGAAACGGACAAGGTGACCGCGCAACTTAACGAGTTCATCAATTACTCCCGTCCTCGGGAAGTGCGCCGAACACCCGTTGCCCTGCAGTCGGTCCAACAGGAAGTCGCGCGCGCGCTGAACTACGATATCGAGGAAAAAAGCATCCGGCTCGAAGTGAAGGGGGAGCCGCTGACAATCGAAGCGGACGAGCAGATGCTGCGACAGGTGTTGTTTAATCTCGTCTTGAATGCAGTCCAGGCGCTGGGCAACGGCGGGCAGATCGAGATCAGCTCACAAAGACAAGGAGGTTCGGAGGCGAGCCTCGAAGTGCGCGACAATGGACCCGGTGTTCCGCCAGAGCGCCGCAGCGAAATCTTCAAGCCATACTTCACAACGCATCAGAAGGGAACGGGCCTTGGCCTCGCCATTGTGCAGCAGATTGTCCTGGCGCACGGATGGGAGATTGAATGCCTCGCGAACGAGCCCCAAGGCGCCGTTTTCAGAATTCGCCACTTGAGGCTGGTGAGTTAGTTCGCGCGCTTGGACGCGGAGCTGGGAAGTGCGCAAGCCAATTTTCGCAAGTGGCTTATCTTTGGGCGCATCTCAGTTTCTGGAAAGGTCAGGTGGGGCGGAATGAGGGAACAGGGATGCCCATCTGCGATTGCGCCAAAATGTTTCCAAGCACATCAGTGCTTCATCTCCCTCACGGGTCCAGAACTGCCCGGGACGTTTGAATCGACATTGGTATTGCCGGCACGTCGATTCTATCGCGCCGCTGCCCAGCGGTTCGCCCCGTTTGCCGCCCTCACGGTAACGCATCCGATCCAGATTGGATCCAAAGTAATTGATCTCCTTTTCCACTTTGTCCCGATCGCTGCCGCTCAGGTTCTGCAACTCCCTTTCCAAATTCGAGATAACTCTCTGGGCGCGGTCACGCTCCAGATCGCGTAACAGCGGCTTGATCCATGCCTGCGCCTTCTCTGGCTCATCCGCATACAACGTTTGCGCCACTGTCCAGAGGTGTTGCTTGGCATGAAATAGATCCAGCCGCTGCACGGCGCCTTCAAAGCGATCTTCCACCAGGTTCCAGATCCAAATGGCTCCATCGGCAATCACCACCACGCGCGCTGCCTGTCCAAGACCGTGCCGCATCGCTTCGGCCCACAGTTGCGTTTTCAATGCATCGATACCCATTCGCGTCATCACCGTGCCACGGCTGCAAATGACCGCCCGCTCACCTTTGGTGATCCGGTCCTCCAGGCGAAAGCACGTCGCTGCATATACCCAATGCCATCTTTCCGGCTTCTGTCCGGCCCGGGTCCTTTGCTCCGTCTGGCCCCACTCATCCCGTTCCCGGATGTTCCAGGCGTCAATCTCTATGACGAGGGTAAAGGGTTTGCCGTCCTCGGTACCACGCACCTTCTGAGCCGTTCCAAGGGCGGTCTGCATCGCAGCATCGAGTTGATCGCGCAGGTCTTGGGCGCGTTTTCCCTGCCGGGCAGCCTCCCGGTGCAGTGTGGCTGGCGGCAATTCCACTCCGGTCAGCCGTTCCATGACGGCGCTTGCTTCGGCGATCGGCATCTTGCTGCCCACCAGCGCCGCCATTTCCTGCACGGAAGGAGAGGCGCTACCACCCTCGGCGATGCCGAGCAGATCGTCGGCGGGAAAACGCCACTCCTCACATTTGCGGCACCAGCCGCGGCTGCGCTGGATGGTAATGGGACCAAAGCGCGTTTGAATGGTGCGTTTGTGACCATGTGTGAGGCGGGTCAGTTTGGCTTTGCAGACCGGACAGAGAGGCGGTGCCGTGTCGACTTTCTTCTGCGCAACCTCTTCGGCGACGGTGCGCTCCAAATCACGCGTTCTGCGTGCGATTTCTTCCTCGATGTGGCCCAACGTGTGGCCCTGGTCATCGATGCTCCGGTCCAGGCCGGCGACAAGGCGTTTTTGCCAATCCAATAACGGCTGGCCAAACGCCTTCAAACTGCTGTCGGGAGGAACCGATTTCACACAGCAGTTGCTCATGTCCATCGCCTATATCACAAACCTTCCCAATCAGCTCCTCAAAAAATGAGATGCGCCCCTTATCTTTCACACAGAAACAGGCTGAAGCCCGCGCTTCTGTTCAATGCCTCACCACTTCAGCCTGTAGTACTCCGCGGCATTCGTGCGTACATTTCTCCGCACTTCAAACACTCCGTTCGTGATGGCGTAAGGGCCCGGCAACGGACGCCACACCGCGTTCGGGGCGAGGTTCGTTGCAACCTCAACGGCGAAGCCTGCGTAGGCGAGCGGCCAGTTCAGCACGCTCTGGCTGCCCGCAGATTGCAATGAAAGCTGGGGTTGTGCTGGCGTCAGAATCATCACGCCGGAATAACGCAGCCGAAAATACCTGGTGTGAGCCAGGGAGGAACGCGGTTCGCGATATTCGTAATAACCGCCATTCAAAAAGTAGGGGCCGGTTAACGCGGTCCAGCTCGCGTTGTGCAGGTTGGTGGTATACTCCAGCGTGAATCCTTCGAAATCGGTGCTCCAATAAACTACTGCCGCGTTCGGCTCCAGCCGGATGAATAACCCTGAATTCGCAACGGGCTGCGGAACCTGCGCGACCACGATGGAACCCGCAAAGTCGATTGGATCCCCTGGCGACGTTGGCAACAGGCGCGGCAGGCAGTGACACGCTTCGCCATTCGCTGCCAACGGAATGACCCACAAGCCATTAGTGCCGCCGATCCGTCCCGAACCAACGAGGCAGGTTGCGTCGGGTTTCCAAATTGCCCCTCTTGGGAATCCATCCCCCGGCGCCGATAGCGCTGTGATTTGCCGCAGATTGCTGCCGTCGCCATTGACGATCCAAAGGTTCGTCCCACGATTTTCGATCGTGCTGAATTCACCATCTGCGATCAGGAGACTCCCGCCATCCGGCGACCATGCAGGCCAGCGCCAACCGCGAACCGGCAGCGGCAACAGAGTGGGCGCGCTCCAATTGGGCGGTGTCGTGTGAATCCCCGGCGGACCGTTTGGCCCCAGCACGTGATAGGCGAGGCGATCGTTGGCGGGATTGGCTACAGGCGCGTCAGCAAAACAGTCGGTGGGAAACGGCACGGAACTCACGTTCCCGCCCAGCGACCGTGTCCAAATGCTGCAGCCATAATCAAACACAACGTCTGATTGCGAACGGCGCCAGTCAAACCCAACGATCGATGCATTCGCGTTTGTGAAGAACGGCGTTTCTATTCCAGTCTGAAGATCACGAAGCCAGAGATCACCGCGCAGGAAAACCATTCTGCGGCCGTCATCACTGACGCGCGGCTTGTGACCCCGCGTAACAAAGGTTTCTCCGCTTCCATCCAAATTAATCGCCCAGATGGATCCATGCAGAACGTTTGTGTCGACATGCCCATACTGCAGGTGATCGACCTCCCAATCGCCACTTCCAGGCATCGAGATCGTGATGCTTGAAATGCCGCCGGAATTTACGATCCCGAAAAACCGGTCTTCGCCCTGGCTTGCACCCGTTTGAAAATCTCCCAATCCAAAACCCGAATGTGTTCCCAACGAGGCGCCGTTCGCATCCAATGCCGTGAAAGTCACATTCCCGTTTCCAAATACTCCTGAACCCTGTCCTACGTCTGTCCAGACAATGCCCGCGTGCGTCGGCAGCCGTCCGCCTAGCGCCTGCCGATTAAACGTAATCGTGAGCGTCGTCTGGCCGGCTGAGTAGTAGGACCGTCCGCCCGGGTCCGAAGAATCGGCACCCACACCTGAGACGATCCATCCGCCACTTGCCGAGGCGCCGGGCACATTGAACGCAGAGTCCTCAAAGTTCTCGAGGTGCAGGTAGGTGAAGCCCGGTCCGCTGAACGGCCCTTGATTAAACGACAGGTACGGCGATGGACCCTGAAAACCCGAGAGTTGAGCCAGCGATGAACGACGGCTGTAAAACACCGTGCCGCTTGCCGAGATTTGCAGGAAATTCGTACTCAGCACGGGCGGCGTGTTGGTCCCTGATTCGCCATCAAGATCAATCAACGGCTCGGCTGGAGGATTGGTGCTTCCCAGGTCGTAACTTGCGAGCTGAATTGTGCTCCGCTCCCCTGACAGGTTCTGGCCGTAATACTCAATCGCAGCATCGTTGGTGAGAGCAAACGGCGCGGTGTAATTCTGCCAGCCGTTCAAATTGATCCGATAAAAGACCTCATCCGCCGCGTTATGCTTTCCAAACGAGATTTGAACCGGCGGACCATAGCTGCCAGGCGGCGGAGAAATCGTGATTACGGACGGCACGACGGTTCGCGGTGGCGCGTACCCGAAAAACGAAATGTCGGGTCGATACTGATTGGCCAGGACGTACCCGGTGCCCGCCGGTGGGGCGCCAAAGTTGTTGGTGGCCGGATTTCCAAGCCCTGTTGCAGTGCCGGTGTCGGCCTCGACACGCACCGACAGCGAACCCGGGAAGCCAATAACTCCACTGCTCCAAACCGGGGCGGCGAGTGATCCAATCATGTTCGCGGCACTCGATAGAAACGGTTCAGCCTGAAACAGCCAAACGTTCCCGCGCGTTGAGCTTGTCGTGATGGATGGCAACGGCGTCGTCGCTTGTGCCACATAGTTCGTTCCCACGCGCGAAAACACCTGGGCCGAAACCGAGCTCACAGAATTGGAATTGCGGGAGAGGACTGCAAATCGGCCCGTGCCAAGCCCGACCACTGCATTCACATTCGTCGCGGTGCCGCTGCCAAACTGGTAGACCGTTTCCAGCAGGCCGCCTGCGCTCGGGCGCATGCCCGCGACCCCGTTCCCGAATTTCACCACCGCCATGCTGTTCGTGGCTTCCTCCACGATGAAAATCTGCTGAACGGCGGATGGAAACGCGCTGGCGGTGCCTGGCCCAAATTGGAAACCGCCAGGCGACGCAACAATTGAATGAACCATCACGTTGGACTGGCCCGGAACGAAAAACAGCACGCGCGGGTGGGGTTCGTTGTGGAAGGTGCCATACACGAATTCGCTTCCCGCCGGGAGATTGGATCGCACCAGCACGGGAGCAGCCGTATTCGTAAAGGCGTAAGCGACGAACGTGTCATTGCTGCCCCGGCGCATCGCTGCCACAAGCGAGATATCGCCTGGGCTCCGCCGAAACAGCCGTCCCGAATCCAGAAAACCTTCCGCCGCAATCTGGTCACTGAACGTTGCGATCCCATCAGCCAGAAACGCGAAGAGATCCAGCAGCATGATGCCAGGGTCATGAGATCCGGCCGAGAGCCAATCGCGATCATCGGCCAGTCCATAAGGCGAATCGAGCGCAACGAGAAGCGTGGTTCCGGGATGGGACGGGCTCATGCTTGTGACAATCCCGACCGTGTTTGAAACGGTCATGAGCTGCACGCGGTTCAGCGTCGGGGATGTGACCGCGATCGCTTCCCGGTTGGTTGCAGTAAACCGGCCAATCGCGAGTGCCCCCACCGATTCCACCCCGCTGGCAATGGGCCCCGACCATGTCAGCACACCGGCTCCAGAATGATGTCCGACTCGGACGTTGCCCGTAGCCTTGTCGAGAACGAGCACGTCCGCCAGGCCATCGCCATTGAGATCACCTGAAGCGTGAAACTCATCCGCCGTTTCATACACCAACGGAGCCGCAGACAGCGGCGGCAAGAACAGTGCGACCAATGCAGCGGCGAAACAAAGCGACAGCCGCGGGGCATCAAGGCGCCAGTTATAGTTCAGGGTTTTCACGTCAGTTCCCATTCAATGGATTGAGCGGGAGTTCAATCTCGCCGGCGGGAATGATCTCCTGCACTTCACGCTGGCGATCGAACCGCACGACGAAATACGCGTAGCGCGCCCCAGCCAGCACGGGCTGCTGATCGCGCACGTACAACAGATAATACGAATGGTCGTTATACGTCTCGCCCCGCAGCACAAACAACCTGTCCGGAATGATCACCGTGCGCCCACCCGAAATGCTGATCCATGGAATCCGCTCAATCATCGGGGAAACCTGCACGACATCTCCCGACACTCTGGGGAACAGCGCATTGGTTACTTGCTGCCTGTAAATGACAAGCGGGAGCAATGGCTCGTTTGCACGCGATGCGTCGCGCGACTTGCTTCGGAACAGGCCCATGTGGGGATCGGGATTGAGAATGGAATTCGCACCGTTGTAGAAGATGAAGTTGGTTGTGCCAATATTCGGCGTAGGGTTCAGGCTGTTGTCGATGCGTCCAATCCGAATTCCAACCGGCCGAAGTTTGTCTTCGTGCGCCCCTTGAAAATCAAGAAACGCCGTCGCGGCGACCCGCGGCCAGAAATCAGGGCTCTCGCCGGGTTCGAGAACATCAAAGTCCTGCGCGGGCGGAAGCGGCCGCTGCGGCCACGGCACGGTTGCGAGCACCACGGGCGGAGTCCATGTGAACCGCCAGACTTCTGACGTTGCGCTGTCCAGCACCTTTCCCTGCTCGTCGACGGGCGCCACAGAAATGTCATAGGGAAGATTCGGCAGCACGGTCGCGGTGATCGTGAACTGCGGCCCCGGCCCGAAGGCCGCTCCAATCAGCGGGGTAAGATGCGCCTCGGTGAACGAGATGTACTTGAGCTGCCCCGCGAGCAGTCCTGCAAACGCGCTGGCCGCCTTGTAGGCTGCGTAAGGCTTGAGGCTGGCGCTGATCAATCCGCTGCTGGTCCCGGCCGAGGGCTGGTCAGCTCGCGCCACTTTGAACTGGAAACGCGACACCCCCGCTGTCGGACAGAACCAGTTCAACACAACCTGCGGATTGGTGACATTGCCGATGGGTTGCGGCTCGGCCAGTACCGGCCTCGGAATTTTTCCGGGCTTCACATTCTTGCAACCAATGAACGACAAGGGACTGCCATTTCCATGCTGATCCAGAAGCTGCACGAAATAGCATAAGCGTGCCGCGCTCGGTGGCATGGCTTCATCCTTCGCTTCAATGATTTTTCCCAGGTTGGCAGGGTCATACAACGCCGCGCCCTGCGCGAAGAGGGTTAACGGCCCCTCGTCAACGCGCCGATACACGCGATACTCAGCAGTGCGCAACGTCAGCCGGAAGCGTATCCGCAGGATCGCGGTCGGCTGTGAATCCGCGGCAGCCGATATGTGTTCCGGGCAATCGCCCGCGTCCGGCAGATTCACCACGCACGCTCGAAATGGAGGCACCGGTCCCACAAGACACGCAGGATACGAAACCCAGTAAACGCCGTCCGGCTCAGGCGTCACCACCGCAACATCGGTCCATGTATTTCCATTTAGCGCCTGGATCAGCGCGGTTGGGTTGCCGCCGAAGTTGAACCGCATCGCGACCATCCCGCTGGCATCTGGCACAACGCTGCTGGCAGGCAGGCATTGTGTCTGCCGCCCATTGAATGCCACGTACAGGGGATCCGCTGAGTTCAACACCGTCGATAAAAGCTGGCCCGCATAGAAGATGACTTCGCGCTGCTGGTTTGCGGGGAAGGGATAGCTCACCACAGCCATCGCCTCGCGCGAAACGCTGTCATAGGCGGTGCCTGCGACACAGCCGATCTGGATCGTCCGCGTCTGGCTCGAGATCAGCGCAGGCGAATCGTAGTCCCACTGCAGTGTGTCGCTGTCGGGCGGGAAATAGAGCGGTCCAATGGTGCGCTCCTCAAAATTCACGATGTTGGTGATGTTGAACATCACCCATGCGATCCCCCGGTCGCGCCGCACACAGGTCAGCCTGAGGCGAATGGTTTGGGTTTCGCCAATGCTGCTGTTCGTCCCGAAACCCTGGAAGTCGACGACGGGAGTGCCGCAACTGCCAACGACGGTTCCCGTGGTCGCAGGCGGACCTTCGCGCTGCCGCAACACCCCCCATGCGGGGCCGGCGTGTGGCGACAGCAACGGATCACATGCAGCAATGCTTGCCGCACGGACCGTATACCAGCTGTTGCTCAGACCGGGGGCGGTAAACGCGCCAGGCGTGTTGTCGAGCAACGCGTTCTGCATCGTTCCCGCCGCATGGGTAACCACAGCAATGCGGTTGCTGAACGGGCGGGATTCGTTGGTGAACATCGCGGACGGATTGATCCATCGATAAACCCAATACTGATGCACCTGATCCGCGGCGTTTGTGTTCTGCTGCCACAAGACCCGCAATCGCGGCAGGTTCGTCGATCCGGGAATGACCGCGTTCTCCACGCGCACATCCGTGGCAGGACCCGGAGGAATTCTACGGCACGCCCGCGCGAGTCCCGCCGGTGAAACAAAACCGGGCCGCCCGAGCAGATCGCGCGCAGTCACGAAGTAATAGAACTCCTGCCCATCAGTGAACGTGCTGCTCGTGCTCCGTCCATCGTCCGAGAAAAAATAGGTCACGCGATCGCTGGGATCATCGGCATGACCCGGCCCGCTGCCTGTTCCGTAATCCGTGGTGGTTACCACACTGCCGCGATTCGCCCGCGCGAAGTTGGGATTGCTCAAGAGCTGAGCAGATGCAGGCGGTGTGAGATGAAAATTAGCCGCTTCCGCCGCAGCACGTGGAATGCGCCAGACATCAAAGCCAGAGTTCAACACCGACAATCGACGCAGCTCTGGCGGCGTGCCCCAGCGCAGGCGCACACGAAGGTGATCGCTCGGATCATTGGTGATCACCTGGAACGGGCGGCCCGGCGCGGGAAGCACGACGACGGCTCCAGGCGTAACTGTGACACGTCCCGCGACATCGCCTGCTGCGCCGGTCACAGGATCCAATTCACGCAGCTCGTAGGTTGTCGTCGACGCAATCACTTCCGTGAACGCACGACCCAGCACAAGCTGCATTCCAGGATTGCCCGTTCCCAGCAGGTGAAGCGCCTCATCGAGATCCGCGTCTGTGGCTGCCGCCGCGGTCGCGGTCGCGATCTTTTGCGCCGGAGTTTGGTTGGTTATTCCTGGAACATCGCGCAGCAGGAATCCAAGCGCGTCATTCAAAGTCGAAAGATTCTGCCCGAGCGCAACGGATTGATTCAGGAGGTTGTTGATTGCCGGAGCTGCAGTCTGCCGCGCCATGATCCCGCGCAAAGTGAAAGTCCCGGCAGCCGCCGGGTTTCCGGCTTTTCCGTAAACTGCAAATCGCTTGCCGCGGGCGGCGACTCCATCCACAGCATCCAGCACGATGTAGCTGCGTTCCTGCCCGGCGCTGTTGATGGTTGTGCCGGCGGTGTACAGGAGATTTGAAAGCGGCGTTTGCGCTGATCCGTTCAACACGCACACGATCGAAAGGAGAAGGGCGGAGAACCAATGAACCAGCCCCGGAAAATTGACCCTTGAGGCCATCCACTGTCGCACTGCATTCGGTTTTCGGATCGCGTTCATCGCACGGTTAGAAATCCACTTCGTAATCAATGCCGCCATCGCCGATCGTGCCGGTCACGGTCAGAGACTTGCATGCCTTGAGACAGACAGGGCACCAGCCAATTTTTCCGCACAGGCGCGCTTCACCCTGCAGCGTCAACCGTCCGATGCTGTCGAGCCGGAACGCCGTCGCCCATTCGGCCGACGCGCTGATGATGCAGATCAGGTCCACGTTCACCGTGATTTTCTGGCGGCCACCGATGCTGCCAAGCGCGGGACCACCCTGGTAATACAACGCGCTCGTCACATTGGCCCCGATATCCAGCAGGCAGCTGGATGTTCCAAAGAGGATCTCGGACAATGATAACCCTCCGCCGAACTGCAGATAGATCCCGCTGAAGTCGGAGATCGCGACGATCAAGACCTTGGGCGCCTCGGGATCGATGAACACAAGCGGATCGATGGAACAGGACTTTCCCGCAAAAATGCCGGCCGTAAAATCAACGGGTATTCCAAGGATCACCACCGTGGCGCCCGCCTTTGCGGCGAAGTAATTTTCCAATTGGCCAATCGCAAGCGACGCGCCGAAATCGTTCAGACTGACTCCCTTGAACCCGACCTTCCCCTTCACTTCGAGCGATCCGCCCACACCCAGCACAGCCCCGCTTTGCAATGTCCATCGCGCCTCGATGCTCAGGGTCAACGGGGTCCCGCCACTCACGCCGAGCCAGTCGAGCGGAATATCCTTCGCCCCCAGCGTCACTTCCGCCGCCGGAGCGCCCGAGGGAATGCAGCTCAGTGCAGTCGATTGCGAATTGAGTTCCTTGATGTCCATGTAAGCCATGAACTTCATCGAGTCGGGCATGTTCATCTCGATCTCGGAATCGAGATGAATCTTTCGGAGCGAGTCGCCCTCAAACGTGGGCGCGCCCCGAATTTTTGCCGACAACAGTGAGCCGCTCAACAGGCCGCCGCCCTTCATGTTCTGGAACAATCCATCCGTCGCGCCGGCGATTTGCGAACTGAGCCCATCACGGATCGATCGGTTGACCTGGTCAAAGAGGACGTCCATCAACTGGTCGAGGAGGAAATTCTTGTCGTAAAGAAACTGACGCAGTGTCGTTTGGTAATCCGAAGACACCTGTGAACTGAGAAACGCAACCACGAGTCGTTCACGAATTTCCCGCCTGGCGCGCGCAGGATCAGCGATGAAGTAATCGCCGGCCGGCCCGACAACCGCTGCGAGATGATTCGAGAGCGTAGCCGCGGCAAGCTGCGTGTAGCTGCCAAGAGTGGCAGCCGTGTGGTTGGCCCGATTCAGCGCCTCGGCAAAATCATTGTCGGCTGCGAGCCCGCCGACCTGCATTCGGACCTGATTGAACTCGTTCCGGAGTTGTCGCAGTTCGCCTTCAACCTTGGCGAGCGTCGGTTCCAGGTCGCTCAAAAGGCCGTTCACCAGGGAATCCGCCAAACCTGCCGCAAAGCCGAGAACGGGGCCCTGATCGGCCGCGAGTTTTTGAATGATCGCGCGCACGACATGACGTTTGCCCCCGCTGTCCTTCTCCAGAACGCGAATGAACAACCCGAGCGTGTCATCTGCATCCTGCAGCGCGCGGTTGAGCTGGCCGAAAATGGAATTCGCCTGCCCGATCGTTCCGTTCAGGTCACGCACTGCATTCTGCAGGCCGTTGCTGCTCGCGGTCACAATGGCAGGAGCCTTCGCGAGAAGGTTTGCTTTGCTAACGGCCAGCTCGGCAGAAAGGGCATTGTAAAGGCTGTTTACAACGGGATCGAGCGCGGGTTCGAGCACAGGGCGGAAGAAACCCTCCGAATTCTCGCGCAGCGCATTTTGCAGGCTCCGAAATCCAGAGGTCAGCCCCGCAGTATTCAATGCCGAACCGAGCTGGGCGCGAATCGCGTTCGACACGGAATTTAACGGCCCATTAAGTTCGTTTAACGCGTCGTTTGCAAAATCCAGGACTTTGATGCGCGGAAGCTGGAGGTTGAGATCCTGCGCGAAATCAAGGTCGACCTTTCCGGGAGTCAGCTCCTTCAGACGGCTGTCGACATCGATGACTGGCAATACAACGGGCGAATCGACAAAGCTGGAAAACTGCCGCAAGACGGGATTCCAGGTGAGCGGATAATCGAACAAGGCAACATCGATCCAATTGCGTTGCGCGCGCGGCCGGAAACTTTCGTCGGGTGAATTCCGATACGCAGCCACTGCCCCGCCAGGCCACGCATCGTGCTGCGGATCGAACCCGGGCGTGTTGAAGTAATCCTGCGTGCCGCTGCGCCATCCGCGATTCGCGGTGATGCCTTCCTCCGATGGCCATCCGCCCATGATGGAGATTTGCGAGTTCGTCGGACTCGTCGGCGTGACGTGCAGATGCACCTTGGTATCGCGGAAGAACGGCACGCGGATGCGACCCACGAGGCTGTAGAAGCCAGCCTCCGGCCGCCCGGATGTTTCCCAATTGTTGAAGTATCCGGCCGCTGCAGTGGTGAGCGGATAGGTGCTGCCGCCAGGGCCCTGCAGGTGGAGCTGCGCAGGAACAGGGAACCGCGAATCCACCCCTTCCACACCCGTCGCCAGCGTCGTCAGATTGCCATTATTCTTGAACCCGAGCGCCGTGTGAAACGCCTGCGGGATGAACGGCAGTTTGGTTTCCACTCCCAGCACCAGATACCGCTCCGTCAGGCTGCATGCATTGCCGGCCCGCGGTTTGAATTGCAGGCTGAGAGGCTTGATCGCGGTGTTCCAATAAACCATCTGCTTCGCCGGAATGTTCGCGGGAAGGCGCGCCGAATCCAGGTTGCCGCGGCAGAGAAACTTCATTCTCTCAAATTCCACCGGAAAATTGGAAGGATGCGGCAGGGAAATGACTCCGTCCGTCCTGGACTCCCAATTCTCGCTGTCCAGATACGACAGCCGATAACTCGTGAAGCTGAAGGCGTATCCGTAAAGGGTCATCGTGGACGGAAACGTCGCCGATTCATGAATGCCGCTCACTCCGCCGAATCGCGCATAGTACTTGGACCGGGGCGTCAGCGGGTAAGAACCGGTGTCCTGTCCTGCAATGAAGCTGCGGCCCTGCGCGGGTGCGCGGAAATTCAATCCAGCGTAGTTGCCGAAACCGCTGGCGTAAGCAGGTGTCCCCGGACGCTCGACATAATTGAGGTTCGTTGCATTACCCCAGCCTGAGAAGAGCAGCGCCCCGGGACGCTGGACTGCGGGCAACACCGTTTGGTCGCCTCGCAGGAACGTCCCGGCAATGTGATAGGCGCCTTGCTGGACATCAGAAGTGCGCTGGGCGTAAGTGGCGCTCCCAATGAAACCCCACGTCAGGTTGGTTGGCGGAATCGATCCATACGCGAGCAGCCCGCCGTCCTGTGTGAATGTGAACTCAGGCAGCCCAAAATGTCCCGGCGGACCCGTGAAATTCAGCACCTGCAAGCCAATTGTCGGAAACACAGAGCATCCCGCCTCGGGCGAGCAATCGCGCGCATACGGAATTGGCGCAGGTCCCGCGAGCAGCACGTAACTCGAGGCCGTGTCGATTAAATCGTTCGTGACAACCAGCGCGCCGTCAATCATCGGGAGATGTCCGGCAATGTTGCGATTGAGATACGGAAAGTGCGGCCGATACTCGTTCTCCTGCAAGTCGACCTGCAGGGTCACCAGAGCGGCGCCGTGGGGGCCGGGTCGGACGAGCAGCGGAGCGCCAGGAACGGCAACCGCATTGCGGTAATAACCGTCATTCGAAACGCGATCGCCCGCCAGCGGCTCCACCAGGACACCGCGCAGATCGCTGAGCTGGCGATCCTCCTGCTGGCGAACGAACTGAACCGACTCCGCTTGCGCGACATGGAATTCGCCCTGCGGAATGCGCCATTCCACCTGCGTTGCACCGAACAGCAGCGGCTTGGTTTCCTCGGAAAACCAGAGCAAATCCGTGTTGTAGGAAGCTGCGGTGAAGAAAATCGATGCAACTGTGGGAACAAGGCTGCCGGTCAGGACAATATTGGTTCGGGTGGCGAACGGAAAATGCACGCGGCTATTCGTCGTCGTCTGCATCCCAAACCCCGTTGGAAACCACGCTTCAATGCGGCCCGCAGTGGCGCCCCCCGAATGCAGCTGCAATCCCGGCAAACGATAACGCACGCCAGCCGTTTCAAAGAACTGCTCGGCCGATGCAAGATTGAACGCGCCGCTGACGTTGGTCGCAGTGCCATTCACCCCAAGGTCAACAAGAAACGCCGGACCACCAAAACGAACGGCTGGCGCAAGGACCAGGTACCCGCCGTTCGCGGAAATCTGAATGGAAAGGCGCTGATGCGTCGGTGGAAAGGCCGCCGCCAGCGAAGGCGGCACCGCGAGGTTGGTGAAGATGCTGTCAACAGGCCCATGCATGAGATGACCATTGAAGTGCAGCAAACGCGTTGGTTGCGTTGTGTCGGACCCATCGACCACAAATGCGCTCCCATTCGCGTTGTGAGATAGCGTCACCACCGCTTCATACAGCAGGTTCACGGAATCGAGCTGAACTCCTGGCTGTGGCAACAGTGACATGACGCTGGATTGCGCGAGAACTCCAGCGCTCAACGGCTGCGGCGCCGAAGCGTTATAGGCCGGCATTAACGCACCCACAGCCGAGCTCGCGGGTTGAATCTCGATGGGCGCACCCGTGCCGGCAACCCGTAACGCAGCTTGCAGCCGATTCGTCACAAGTTGATCCGCCGGCGCCGAGGCGAAGTCGTGGAATCTCCGGATCAACCCGCGGGCGTTGACGGTGAATGCGTTCTGGGAAGGAGCGGTGCTGATGGCAAATTGCCGGGCGAATGTCGGAACGCCGGGAGACGCAATCAGGTGCGTTGAACCGTCTCCAAGGTAAGCCGTTGACCCAACCCACGCCGGACTGTTTACAAGGGTTGCATGATGGAGATTCGCTGACGCATCAACAGTCGTCGTGCCAGCGCCTTCGTCCATGTGCCAGCAGGCTGCCAGTCCCGCTTCGTTCCCAACGAGCGGACGATTACGGCCCAACTGGATTTCACTGGCAGACAGCGCACGACTCCAGATTGCCACTTCGTCAATGGCGCCAGTGAAGTGGATTGCGGAAATATCGTAACGCCCGATTTGGAAGGGTTGTGTCGATGTTGTCGCGCCAGGAGTGCCGGCCCATGCGCTCGATCCCACGAGTATTCCATCCAGGTAAATCCGGCCGCCTGGAGGATCCACGACAAGCGCGACGTGATGCCATCCGCCGTCCGCGACGCTCGGCGCGGTGTGCACGTCGAGTGCAGAATCGGCAGGGGTTCGATAATAGAACGCGCGCACGCGGCCACTTTGGATTCCGATCGCCCATCCGTTCCCCGTGGCGTCGGCATACTTGCTCAGCACGCCAACGAAAACCGGGGTCGCATTCGTGGTTCGAAACCAGGCTTGCGCAGTGAGCGGATAGGAATTCAACGCCGCGGAATGCGGCACTTGCACGAAACCGCTCACGCCATTGAAGCGGATGGCATTGGTCGCAATCGTTCGCAGCGCGAGCGCCGCATAGGACGGAGGCCGTGAAACTCCATTCAACGCAACCCCGTGATGAGAGTTGGTTGCAGAATTATTGACTGCGCTGCCGGCCGTTTCGTCGGCGCGCCAGCATCCCACCAATCCATCTTCCGAACCCTGCAGCACGCGATGCTTGAGGTAATTCACCTCGCCGCTTGTCAGCGCGCGATTCCAAAGCGTGACCTCATCAAGTTCCCCTTCGAAACTGTTGGGATAGTTGTGATACCGGCCAAACTGGAGGGGCTCGGTTCCCGTCGGCGGGCCGGGCACTCCAGTCCATCCGACGGTGACGCGAAGATTGCCGTCCACGTAGATCGAACCCGAAACAGGGGAAATTACGAAGGCGATGTGATGCCATTGGCCATCGGCAATAAACCCGCCATCCACCCCGAACGGATTGCTGAGAACCCCATTGGCTCCGCCGCGCAGGTACCAGGCATAGAGATTTCCGTTACGGATGTTGAGTGAATAGCCGTTGAACGAAGCATCGAAGTATTTTGTGATCACGCCATCCACGAGGTTCGTCACGCGCGCCGTTTTGATCCAGGCGGTGATCGTGAGCGGGAAGGCGTTCAATGCCGGACTGTGCGGAACGCTGACGTAGTCATTCGTGCCCGTGAAGCGCAGCGATGTACCCGAGGCAGGTTGAGCCCCGGAGATCCAGGTAAATGCAAACGCTGCGACAAAAGCAGTCGCTGTCGAAAACCGGCGGCAAACTAAAAGGAATGCGCTCAATCGCAGCGAGTGGGTGGAAAGCTTCTACATCCAAGCATCAGCACAGGTAAAGGAAATAATCAGTCCACCTGCTCTTTT